>NZ_JBSSCZ010000017.1:0-74255 GCF_054060215.1 Thermostichus sp. OS-CIW-30
TTGTAGACCCAGACAAGTGGCGTGGGGCAGGAATGCCCGACCGCGAGGTAAGGACTCCGTCCTGCTGACGGGAAGGGTGGCCCGCGCTCTGTCCACAGGAGGAGCGCCGGGAGGATGTCACCATACTCCCCTGCCCAAAGGCAGAGGATTCTGGCTCTTGGTTCCAAGACAGCACTTGCCGTATCGGGTTGCCCCTTTACGACAGCGGTGCCCATCTCCCCAAGCGGGGCAGTTCCCTTCTGCCCTAAGTACCGTTGAAGAGAAAGGGCAAAACCTATTTAGGTTGCTTGCGTAGTCGCCGGACTACCGGGTTTTTTAAGTGGTTGACTACTCTACTACTGGTCTAGAGTACAGCACAAAAGCTGCCGTGAACGGCAGGGCTTTAGACCCAATTCTTTGGTAAAACAATTGCCAATAAAATGCCAATAAAAGGCTACCCGCTTGCTCGCCTTGCAGGGGCCAACTCAAGCGCTAGACCAAGAGAGCCAAGGTTTTTTTAACTCAGCACAGGTGTCTTTGGGGCAAGGGATCCATCCGACAAGCGCCAACCGACTGCCAGTTGTTTC
This sequence comes from Thermostichus sp. OS-CIW-30, assembly GCF_054060215.1. Taxonomy (NCBI): domain Bacteria; kingdom Bacillati; phylum Cyanobacteriota; class Cyanophyceae; order Thermostichales; family Thermostichaceae; genus Thermostichus; species Thermostichus sp. OS-CIW-30. The sequence goes on from NZ_JBSSCZ010000017.1 coordinate 567, forward strand.
TAACTGACGGCCACGGGCGACTTAGCGGCAGCAGCAGCGCGATTTTCCTCTTCCTCAGGAGGGACAACGGCAAACTCGATGTGATTGAGCAGGGTGGTCACGAAGGCGAAGAGCAGGAAAGGCAGGGAGATCACCAAAATCAGAGCAATGGTGAGAAAAGCGTAGAGGGGGCTATTCATCAGGGAGAGGGCAGCGGCCAAGCTGGCAAAGATGACAATCAGCCAAACGATGATCTGGCCGTAGATATCTCCAAAGGAGAGGGTACAGGTGAAGCGGTAGCGGGTGTGGGTGTTCATGGCAGTTCCTCTGGATAGCCTGGATGGTTTGATCCTAAGGGCAGATCAAGCCTCAGCCTGAGAAATATGTCGAGATTTTAGACGAGAGACGAGGAGATGCCTCTCTTTGCTAAGAAATATCTCAAGAATCGGCTGAGAAAGAGGGGATCCGCCGTCTGGAAGGAGGCAGGATGCTACCCTCAAGATTGGGAACCGTTTCTTGCAGGCAGCAGCCATGTGTATTTGTATTCACTGCTACTACGTGGATCGCTGTACCACCTACCATGCCGTGGAAGCGCAGCATCAGCAACCTCATCTCACACTGACGCCGGATTTTGAGCCGCAGGGCCCCCAGATCAATGTCAATATCCGCAATGGGGGCACCGAGATGGAATGGGATGTGGTGGGCTGCCAGAGCTTTCGCGAGGAACGGAACAAATGGGCGCGACTTCGTCCCTATGAGGCGGTTCCCACGTAAGATCCAAGAGCGGCCTGGATTTCCAGGGAGTTTCTTGCCCGGCCAGGTTAGAACTCTTCAGTTTGGCAGTTCGGCTCTCCCAGTCTGAGAGGTTTGATGGGGGCTGGAGAGGTTTTTGTCGAGTTTCGAGAGATTGGAAGACTATAATGCTGGCCTCAAGCCCTACAGCGCTGCCAGTGGATGCCCGTCAACAGGTGAGCCAATTCATGCAGCGCCTACAAGATGACATCTGTGCCCGTCTGGAGGCCCTAGACGGAAAAGCCAAGTTTCGGGAAGACCGTTGGGAACGCCCTGGAGGAGGGGGCGGGCGCTCGCGGGTCATTCAGCAGGGAGACGTGTTTGAGCAGGGGGGAGTCAATTTTTCCGAGGTGTTCGGATCCCATCTGCCCCCTTCGATTCTGAAACAGCGTCCAGAAGCGGCAGGGCATCCTTTCTACGCCACAGGCACCTCTATGGTGTTGCATCCTCGCAACCCCTATGTGCCGACGGTACACCTGAACTATCGCTATTTCGAGGCGGGGCCGGTTTGGTGGTTTGGGGGCGGGATGGATCTCACCCCCTATTACCTGTTTGAGGAGGATGCGGCCCATTTTCACCGCACCCTCAAGGCAGCCTGTGACCGCTTGGATCCCGTCTACTACCCAGTTTTCAAGATCTGGTGCGATCGCTACTTTTTCCTACCTCATCGCGGCGAGGCGCGCGGCGTTGGCGGCATTTTCTTCGACTATCAGGATGAACGCCCTGGGCTGCTCTATCGGCCTGAAGGCCAGGCGGAAGGGGATCCCGAACAACTGGCTTCTGAGCCACCATCGTTACAGGTGCGGGTGGGATCCCGCAGTTGGGAACATCTTTTCCAGTTGGTGCAAACCTGTGGCGACGCCTTCTTGCCGGCCTATGTGCCGATTGTGGAGCGGCGGCAGGGGATGGAATGGGGGGAGAGAGAACGGCAATTCCAGCTCTATCGTCGCGGGCGCTACGTGGAGTTCAACTTGGTCTATGACCGCGGCACGATCTTTGGACTCCAGACCCAGGGCCGCACCGAGTCGATCTTGATGTCTTTGCCGCCATTGGTGCGCTGGGAATATGGCTACGAGCCCCAGCCGGACACGTGGGAAGCTAAGCTCTACCAGGTGCTCCGCCAGCCCCAGGATTGGGCGTAGGCCGGCCATACCCCGTCTCTGCTTCTGAGGATCCGTGGCGTGTTTTCTCCTTTCCCCCTCACCTACCGCGTTCAGCCCCCCCGACAGGGCGGCTTAGGACCCGCGCCTGCGTTGGTAATGCTGCACGGGATCGGCAGCCACGAGGGGGATTTGTTCCAGTTGGCCCCCTATCTGGATCCTCGGTTGGCGGTGATCAGCTTGAGAGCCCCTATTCCTTGGAGTGGAGGCGGGTTTGCCTGGTTTGAAATGGCCTGGACACCGGAAGGGCTGGTGGGGGATCCCCAGCAAGCGCGCAATAGCCTCCAGCTCCTGAGCCGCTTTCTGGAACAGACGCTGCCCAGTGGGATCCCGGGTATTGCCCTGGATCCCAGGCAGGTGTATTTGCTGGGGTTTAGCCAGGGGGCGATCATGAGCCTGTACTTGGCTCTGACCCAGCCGGAGAAGCTGGCGGGGGTGGTGGCAATGAGTGGGCGCCTATCTCCAGAGATCCTGGCCGAGGCGGTGGAGCCGGAGCGGATGAAACACCTGGCCATCCTGGTGGTTCATGGCACTGCTGATGCTGTTTTGCCGATTGCTTTTGGCCGCCAGATCCGGGATTATTTTGCCCCGCTGCCACTGAACTTCACCTATCGCGAGTACGAGATGGGCCATGAAGTTTCCCCGGAGAGCCTGCGGGATATTCAGGTGTGGTTGCAAAACCTGTTGGATAGGAGAGATTCGGAAGTGAAAACGTAAACTACCCGACTCCGACCGCTAAAGCGGTACGGAGCGGGCTTTCGGTAGCCCTGCAGTTGGCAAGCCAACCACGAACCTCTAGGCTGGTTTACAGCAGCCCCAAAAAGCGCAATCACATTCGCACCATTCAAATCCGCATCCCCTTCCCATCCACAGTGTCCACACTTAAACTTCTTTCCACTGCGGTAGGATTGCGCAGGGTCGGGATGAATGTGCAAACACCGGTGGCAGGTCTGCGACGTGTAGGCAGGCGGCACCAGAATCAAAGCAACCCCTGCACGCAGAGCCTTGTACTCCAAAAATTGACGGAGTTGATAAAACGCCCAACTGTTGGCCCTGCGCCGTTCAGTTTTACTGCGGGGTTGTTGGTTGATGCGCTCCCGGATCCCTGTCAGGTCTTCCAGGGCGATAGCGCTGTTGGTAGCTTTTGCCCTAGAGACAATAGCTTTGGAGATGCGATGATTGACCCACGTTTTTGCTACGCAACGCTGACGCGACTGAAAGCGTCTCTCCTTGCCAGACAGCCGTTGCAGCAGTTGACGGCATCTGCGCCGCGAACTGCGTGTGCCCTTACTGGCTTTACGTTGGAGTGCCGCCCTCAGCTTGGAGTAGTGGTCTCGGATTCGGTTCAACTGCTGTCCATTCCAGTTATCCCCCTCTGACGTATGGGCAATATCTGTCCTTCCCAAGTCCACCCCCAGCACTCTACCCGTGCGTTGCGGTGGGGATGGCTCCGTTTCCACACAGATCTGAATAGAGTAGGAGCCGTCTTTACGCTTGACCAGAGTGGCAGATTTGGGATTGGAGCCCGCCAGCCGTTCTCTCTGGTAGCGGCCAATCGCCAGCTCAAAGCGCTCCCGACCCTCCACCGTGGTCAGCGACACCGTCCAGTCTTTCTCGCGGAACGAAAAGATACGAGCGTCGTAGGTAGCGAAGTCTCCTTTGAACGCTTTGACGGGGCGGTTTTTCTGTTGGGCAACTTTACGGGCGCCGGCCAGCCGCCTGCAGACCTGCTGGTCGCGTAAGCGGGACGTAGTCCTTGCCAAGTTACTGGACAAGCCGAACCGGGCACGGATTTCGCGGTAGCACAGAGACTGGAGCTTAACGGCGTTGGCGACTTTCTCCGGCGTGTTCTGGTTGACCCAATTCAAGGCTTGGCCAAAAGCCTCCAAAGTCGCGTCCAATTTGGCGGCTTGCGACGGGGACACCTTGAGCTTGCAGGATACGGTCAGGACTTGGGTCATGGTTCTATTGTAACCTCGCATTCCTCCCGGCACTGACCCTACGGGTACAGTGCGGGGCTCCTGCGATTTCTAGCTGAAGAAGTTTGACCCAATTGGGATGACCCTAATTCAGGTGTTGAGCAAGGCTGTGCAGCACTTAGCAAGCTCCTCAATGGCACAGCTCCGGTTCTCGCCATCTTCAGGGTTTCGAGGGGCAAGTGATAGGGATCCCTGCCCCATTCAGTTTTCCGGCTCTCCTTCGGGTTCGGATGTCAGAATATGGTGATTAATTGTTAAAGCGTTAAAGCCGGGCAGAATGAGCACTTAGTACCGATGCTCCCCTACCCAGAGGCCGACCAATGCTGCCTTGCCCCAGGGATCCACTTTCACTTCTGCCCGCGTGGCTTCAGGGTAACGCCGAATATCCTCTTCCAAGGCATCTCCAGCTGCTTCGGGAATAAAAAATTCTTCGATTCCCAACTTGAGCTGCTGCCCGTCAAACCAGCCTCGCAGCACTTTCTCTTCAGGCTGCAAATCTTTGGGCATCTCCCGGCTGACACCGATTGCTCGCCAAGGTTGAGTGGGATCCCCTGCGGGGGGAGCTAAGCGCAGATAAAGGATCCCTGGCGTCTCCAAATCAGGTAACCAACCCGGCAGTTGCTCTAGGGTGGAGCGTCGAGCGACGACGTAGCCCAAGGTCACGTACCGGCCCCGCAAAAGGTCATAGGGATCCACAGGGGCCGTTTGCAGGTAGATCGTGGTTCCGACAGCAAGAGTCAGCGCTTGCCGAGCCGGTATCAGCAGAACGATACCCAGTTGCAGCAGGAGGGGTAGCCAAAGCCGCCATTTGGGCAGGGATCCCTTCCTAGAAAGATTCAATGGGCCAGCCATAGCAGCCAGAGAGAGTGACCTCTCTCTTATGGCACAGGTTTGCCAATCCCGGACAGAAGCGGGTAGAAGTGCCCCACTGGCCCCTGACCTGACCCGATGGCCAAAGGATGTCGCAGCGCTTCTGTTACATAGGCTTTGGCCGCCACTGTGGCCGCCAAGGGATCCCTGCCCCAGGCCATCTGTGCTGCAATGGCCGCCGAGAGGGTACAGCCGGTGCCGTGGGTGTGGCGGGTGGGGATCCGCTCTGTTTTCAGCACTTCCAGTCGCTCGCCATCGAACCACACATCCACCCCCTGCAGTTCCCCCGGCATACCCCCACCTTTGACCAACACCGCTCCACAGCCCAGGGTGCGAATCTGCTGAGCCGCCGTTTGCATATCCGCCAGGGACTGCAGCTGCAGCCCCGTTAAAATTTGCGCCTCATAGCGATTGGGGGTCAGCACCTGAGCCAAGGGGATCAGCCGCTCGCGGATGGCCTGAATGGCCTCATCTGCCAACAACTTCGCTCCCGTGCGGGACACCATCACCGGATCCACCACCAGAGGCCGCAACGTCCAGCGCTCCACCTGACGGGCTACCTCCAGCACGATCTCGGCATTCAGCAACATGCCCGTCTTGATCCCTTGCACCCCAATGTCCTGCACCACGGCCTCAATTTGGGCGGCCACGGCTTCGGGGGGCAGCGCATCCACCCGGCTCACCCCAAGGGTATTCTGGGCGGTCACGCAGGTCAGGGCAGAGGTACCGTGTACCCGTTGGAAAGCAAAGGTGCGCAGATCCGCTTGGATCCCTGCTCCCCCACCACTGTCGGATCCAGCGATGGTGAGGGCGACAGGGGGGTGCTGCTCGGCCAGCAGTGGAGCCGGAGTTGGTTCAGATGCAGAGACAGACATTGGCCAAACGACAAAAATGGGCAAGGGTACCGATAGCCATTTCCATCAATCAATATGAACCATCTCTTTAACGTAGCAATGAAACTGTTGGTTCTCGATTGGTCTGAGACCACTGGGGTATTGGGAAAACTCTTGCAGACGTCTGTCAAGAAGCTGACTAAGAGTGAGTTGTCCTAGTCTAAATCCGAGTAGCCCTCATCAGTGGTGGCGACCACCTCAACCCAGGCTCTATCCCCCTCCACCGCCGTCAAGCTCCAGCGCAGAAGCCGAGCCGGCTGGCCCAGCTCCCGGTCAACTTGCTGACAGAGGGATTGCTCCAGTTGCGGGGCAGAGAGAGGCGAGCTCAACGGCAGAGATAGGTGCAACAAATGCAACTTCACAGGAGTCGAGAACTGATCTCGCCAAGGAAACAGACTTACTTTCGATAACTTCTAACACTAAGAATCCAACAATCAATATAAACTAATGTAGTATTTTCAGATTAGGCTGAGACAGCCGGGCTACTGAGAAAAACCTTTTGGGCCCCTGCATTATTGCTCCGCAACGCTATTGCTCCGCAACGCTGACGCGAAGACGCGACCAAGGTTTTAGTTGTGGGTACAGTGTCCTAGTTTGAATCGAAATGACTACAACACCTACTAACAAGTAGACCTGAACAGAAATCCGGCACGGTTAGGAGCCAAACTGCAAACGGTAAACCTCTTCCTCTTGATCGGTCTCCACCTCCAAATCGGAGGTAGCATAGGCTACACACAGCAGCACAAACCCTTGGGCCTGCAGTTCTGGCCCAATCCCCATTGCCTCTGTCTGAGTCACAGATCCCGACCTCAGCCGCCCCGCACAGGTGGTGCAAACCCCCGCCTGACAAGAGGAAGGCAGCTCTATCCCGTGTTCAAGAGCAGCTTGTAAAACCGTCTGATCCGCAGAGGCGGGGAAGCGGTAGGTTTGGCCGCGGTGATGAAGGGTTACTTGATAAGCCGTAGCAGACATCAGGAACGGGCTCCCGACGGAGTACGGGTCACCGTCAGAGACTGTGGCTGGCGCATTTTCTTCACCAGAGCCTGGATCTTTTTGGCTCCTTCCTTTTGCAGGTCGGCGATGTAGTGGCCTTTGAGCCGCTCCGCCTCAGCTTCATCGGAGAAGGGGCCGTAGTAGTAGGTGCAGTCCTCGGTGGTGATCTCGATCCAGACCGATAGGCCGCGCAGCTTATCCAACAGATTGGCCAAAAGGTTGCTCACGGGATCCATCCCCCATTATCAAGTCTAGCAATCATTGGATGTCCTTTTGCAATCCCCTAGATTCTACTACTTTTATTGACGATTTGTTGAGGAATGTATCAACCTCAGGGCGTTTGAGGTGGTGGGGAGAGCGCTGCCGGTGGATTTCGTAGAGGGCAATGCCGGCGGCCACAGAAGCATTCAAGCTTTCAGTACGGCCTGCCAAGGGAATGGACAGCAGTTGGTCACAATGGCGCTGTGTGAGCAGGCTAATCCCTTCCCCCTCGGATCCCACCACCAAGGCAATGGGCCGTTGAAAATCGGCTCTATAGATGAGGTCAGTCCCTCGGCTGGTGGTGCCATAAACCCAAAACCCCTGCTCTTTGAGGTATTCCAAAGCCCGATTCAAATTCACCACCCGCGCCACCGGCAAGGTGGAGAGGGCTCCCGCCGCTACCTTCATCACCGTCGAGGTTACCCCTGCTGCCCGCCGTTGTGGGATCACCATCCCCTGCATGCCAAAAGCCTCCACACTACGGGCAATGGCTCCCAAGTTATGGGGATCCTGGATCCCGTCTAGGACTACCAGCACTGGATTGGGGCTGGCCTGCCGGCTTCTTTCCACCAAATCCTCCAGGGCCACGTACTGATAAGGCGTGGCTTGGGCAGCGATACCCTGGTGGTTGGCGCCAGCCGTGAGGGCGTTCAGCCGCTTTGGAGACACTTCGTCGATAACGGTGCCCCGCGCTTTGGCTTCTTCCAACAGAGACAAAAATTGGGGGCTGTAGCGCAACTTCGGCAAGATCCAAACCCGATTGAGGGTGGCTTGACTTTTCAAAGCAGCCAGTACTGTCTGGCGACCGTAGATAATCTCTTGCTCCAGCTCGGTCTCCGGATTCCCGTCGGCCTGAGGCTGAACTTCCCCTGGCAAGATCCCTGTCTCGCCAGTGGAGAGGCCGGGATCCAGCTCGCCTACTGGTTGAGGAGCCATCTTGCCTTGGGGCCACTGCCGTTGCGCGTCGCGACGGATGGGCTTCACTGGAGCCTCTCGGAGGGCAAGCTTGGGATCCCCGTCTCGGCGTTTGGGCCGCTGTACCCGCTTGCTAACGGATTGCCCTGCCCTTCGCGGCTGCAGTTTGCCCGAGCGAGACAGCCGTGAAGCAGGTTTGCGCTGAGAAGTCTTGGGCATGGGCGTGGAAGATGGAAAGACGGAAAGACTATCCTAACCTTCCCACTCGCCTAGGGTCTCAGCCAAAACATCAGTGAGGGCGAGGATATGGCGCAGCCGTTCGGGATTGGCCAGGTAGAGATAGCCCAGAACTGTTTCCAGGCCGCTGGCGTTTTGGTAATCGGCCAGAGGCAGATGCCGGGGTGGGCGACCGCAGCCATTGCGACCCCAGCGGACAATTTCCTGCTCTTCGGGGTTGAGATGGGGCAACAGGGCCAACAGCAGCTTAGCCTGAGCCGAGCCGCGCACCCGCCTCACCACCTGCTGATGATAGCGCTCCAGTCGATCCGGAGGAAATAGCCGTTGCCGCCGCACATGCAGTTCGTAAATGGCGTCTCCCAAGTAGGCCAAGGCTGCGGGCGATAGGCGGCGAATCTCGGCCAAGGAGGGCCTTTCGGAAGTGGGCTCGAACAGCAGATCGTTCACAGCAGCTCACGAAAGATAGGCAGAAAAAATGTCTAGAACCGCTGTCATCGGCTCATTGCAGGATTCAGTCCATGCTAAGACAAGCTTCCTCTGGTCTGCTAGCCTGACTCGCGCTCTTTCCCCCCTTGCAGGTGATTTGGATCACGAGGCCCAGAGAGAAAAGGTGCTATCGAGTAGACAGGGCAAAGCCGGTTAAGGGGCTGATGTTATGAGCCTTGAAAAGCCAGTTGGAGTTACTGCCAAGAATCTGGAGAGCAAAATCCAAGAAATTGTGGGTGAGCTGGCCAGCGATCAGCGTGAAAGGCTGGAAGGTAAGGCCGAGCAAACAAAGGCAGCCACCCACCCTGGAGTCGAGGATGCTCGAGAAGCGATTAAAGACGTTGTGGATGATCCAACGGATGGCCAATAGCTCCAGTTAAGATGCGGGGACAAGGAGATCTGCATTCAGCAAAAGCAGGTAGGCGACGACCGCCCCCCCCATACCCCCTACCAAAAAGCCAGCGGCCAATTCGCTCCAAGATTGGGATCCCCCTACCGGCCCTATGTTGCGCTGCGAAGTGACAGTGCCGTAGAGAGAAAGGGCCGCCGTCAGAATCAAGATCAGGCCACAGGCTCCCAAAAAGCCGCTCAGCAGACCGATGGGCTCGTTGCGCAGCGGCCCCAGCTTGGCAAAGGGGCCTACCAGCCAATAGCCGTGGGCCATACCGATTTCCAAGCCCCGCCAAATGGAACTCAATCCCGGTCGGTTGATGGGCAGCCAGTCGATCAACAGCCGGACAACAGGCGCGTGGTTGATCGGTGTCCAGAGATCCCCAATTTGCGGATCTCCCTCAGGGACGGTGACGTATCCCTTATTCATGTTCAACCTATTCAACGGAGCAGGATCGGCATTGGGTTCGACCATTTCAGCAACTCTGTGTCCAGTTCAAAGGAGGATGGAAAAAAGCCTAAAAAAGCAGGGATCCCACCGGGCGTAGGTTGCGCTGGGGATCCCTGGCCTACACTCAGAACGTCAAAATGTCGGGGAAGAAGCGATTGATCTCGATGAACAGGGCAAAAACAAAGCTGGAAAACAGGATAAATGCCACCGGAGCAGTGGTGAGAAACTTGGTGAAATCAGCCATAGACGCCTCTCAAAAGTTAAATAAATCGAGTTAGAAAGCCGGGCTCAGCTCCTCAGCGGGGGGAGATGGGCACAGCCGCTTCCGGCTCTCGAATTTCGCCGCTGGCAATTTCCTTAAAAGCAGCAGCGGGCCAAGCCAAAGCCGTGAGGAAGCACCGCAGCGCCAGCGGTACATCGATCAGGCTTTCTTTCATTTCGGGGCTATCCTCATCCCGAACCGCGATCAGGTAAGAACGCCCCGCCCAGCCCAGCCAACCGGCAATATACAGGAAGAGCAGGCCGGGGATGAGAAACTCGCCCGCATGGTTCAACCGACCATCTGTAACCAGGTGGGGCAGGCCCTCTTCGCCGCAGAGCAGCTTGCTGTAGCGCTCAAAGCGCTTGCTGGTTTGGGCCAGCTTTTGCTGGTAGACGGGAGCCATAGCAGGGCTGGCGTTGAGGATCTTCTCCTCTAGGCTGCTCAGGCGTTCGTTCATCAGGGCCTGAAAGGCGGGAACTTCGCTGCAAGGTTTCAGACCAATCAAGGGCTCTGCCTGCACAGATTGGGCGAGGCCAAGCGCGATGCAAAGGGCCAAAAGAAGGCTTAAAAAGGTTCGCATAGCAGGATGTGTCCTTGAGGTAGGGGTCTAAGATCTGTCCAAATGCTAAGGGATGCTAAGTGCAGAAACAGGCACTAAACGGTTAGTATCATACTCCTGAGCGCCTCGCCCCGACGGATCCCGGGTTTTAGCTCACACAATTCTTAATTCAAGTATCTCAAGTATCCCAAAGCTCTCCTATCCCTTTTGCCCAGCCTGCTCTCCCATGCCCCGCGTCCTTGCCATCGAAACCAGTTGTGACGAAACGGCTGTGGCTGTGGTGACGGCGGATGTGGCCTGGCCGGGGTTTGCCCCGCGGCAGCTCAGCTCGGTGGTGGCCAGCCAAATCGACCTCCATGCGGCCTACGGGGGCGTGGTGCCGGAGGTGGCCTCACGGCAGCATGTGGAAACTCTGCCCTTTGTGCTAGAGGCTGCTCTGCAGCAGGCCGGATTGGAGGTGGCCGAGGTAGATGCCATTGCCGTAACCTGTGCGCCGGGCCTGGTGGGATCCCTGCTGGTGGGGCTGATGGGGGCCAAGACCCTGGCTTTGCTTTACGACAAGCCCCTGATCGGGGTGCATCATCTGGAGGGCCATCTCTTCAGCGGCTTCTTGGCAGAGCCCGATTTGCGCCCCCCCTGCCTATGCCTTTTGGTATCGGGAGGCCACACCAGCCTGATTTGGATGAAGGACTACGGGGACTACCAGACGGTGGGCCGCACCCGCGACGATGCTGCCGGCGAGGCATTTGATAAGGTGGCGCGGCTGTTGGGGCTGGGCTACCCGGGAGGGCCGCAGATTGACCGTTGGGCCCAGCAGGGGGATCCGCAGCGCTTTCCCCTGCCCGAGGGCAAAGTGGAGCATCCCTACGACACAAGCTTCAGCGGCCTGAAAACGGCGGTGTTGCGCCTAGTCCAGCAGTTGCAGCAGCAAGGCCGGGAGTTGCCCATTGCCGACATTGCCGCCAGCTTCCAGGCCTGTCTGACCCATGTGCTCACCGAAAAGGCAGTGGCCTGCGCCGAGGCGCTGGGCCTCTCGACGCTGCTGCTGACGGGAGGGGTAGCTGCCAATCGGGAGCTGAGGGCCCGCCTCAGGGAAGCAGCCCGGCAAAAGGGGTTGCGGGTGGTGATCCCGCCTCTAGCCCTCTGCACCGACAATGCCGCCATGATTGGGGCAGCTGGGCTCTGCCACTGGCTGCGGGGGGAGGTCTCGCCGCTGGAGCTGGGGGTAGCCTCGCGCATGCCCCTAGAAGGGATCCCTTCCCTCTACATGGATGGGGGCGGAGCTCACAGAGAAGAACAGACGGGATCCGCCGCCCTCTGACGTTGCCTCACCTCAAGGTAGATGAGCAGCGCGTTGATGTCGGCGGGGTTGACACCGCCGATGCGGGCCGCCTGGCCCACGGTTAGCGGGCGCACCGCCGAGAGCTTATCCCGCGACTCTTTGGAGAGGGTGGGGATGGAGTGGTAGTCCAGATCGGGGGGCAGAGGGCGGTGGTACTGCTTGCTCACCTGCTCAATTTGGCTCTGCTGCCGCTGGATGTAGCCGCTGTATTTGACGGCAATCTCTGCCGCCTCCTGCTCAAAGGGATCCAGCTCCGCATCCCCCAGCCCCAGTTCCAGGAGATCGGAGTAGTGAATCTGGTTGCGGCGCAAGATCTCGGCCAGGGTGGCGGATCCCTTGATCCCCTGCCCCGTCAGTTGGCTTAGTTGGATGCCGGCCAGGTCGTGGGCCTTCACCCGCTGCGTTTCCAGGCGCTCGATTTCTGCGGCAATGCGCGCTTGCTTGGCTTGGAACAGGGCCCAGCGCCGGTCATCGATCAAGCCCCATTCTCGCCCCAGGGGGGTGAGCCGTTGGTCGGCATTGTCGGAGCGCAGGATGAGGCGGTATTCGGAGCGGCTGGTGAGCATGCGGTAGGGCTCCCGCAGTTCTTTGGTGCAGAGATCGTCGATGAGGGTGCCGATGTAGCTGGACTCCCGCGGCAGGGTGACCAGGGGCTTGCCTTGAACCAGGCGGGCGGCGTTGATCCCGGCTATGAGCCCCTGAGCTGCCGCCTCTTCGTAGCCGGTGGTGCCGTTGATCTGGCCGGCGCAAAACAACCCCTGCACCTTTTTGGTCATCAGAGTGGGGTAGAGCTGGGTGGCCGGCAGATAGTCGTATTCCACCGCATAGGCAGGCCGCAGCATGACGCACCGCTCCAGGCCAGGCAAGGAGCGCAACATCTGGATCTGGATTTTCTCCGGCATCCCCGTGGAGAACCCCTGGATGTAGAGCTCCGGCAGATCCCGCCCTTCCGGCTCAATAAAAATCTGATGGCTTTCCTTGTCGGCAAAGCGGACAATCTTGTCTTCGATGCTGGGGCAGTAGCGGGGCCCTTTGGCCTCCACCCAGCCGCCATAGACAGGGGTTTCGTGGAGATTTTCCCGGATGATGCGGTGGGTCTCTGGGGTGGTGCGGGTCAAGTAGCAATCCATCTGCTCCCTTGGCACCCACACCTCGGGGTCGAAGCTAAACCAGCGCACATCGGGATCCCCCGGTTGCCGCTCCATGACCGAAAAATCCACGCTGCGCCGATCCACGCGGGCAGGGGTGCCGGTTTTCAGCCGGCCCGTTTCAAAGCCCAGTTGGCGCAGGGTGTCGGTCAGCCCTTCCACGGCAAATTCCCCTGCTCGTCCGGCAGCTTGCCAGTGGCGACCAATCCAGATGCGCCCCCCCAAAAACGTACCGGTGGTCAGGATCACCGCCCGACAGCCGAAGATGGTGCCGAAATGGGTGACCACGCCCACCACCTCGTCGTTGCGCCCCAACACCAAATCGGTGACAGTGCCCTCGCGAATCGTCAGGTTAGGCTGGTTTTCCACCACCGAGCGCATCACCCGCGCATATTCCCGTTTGTCGGTTTGTGCCCGCAGCGCCCACACCGCCGGCCCCCGCGAGCGGTTGAGCACCCGCTTTTGCAAATAGGTGCGGTCGGTAACTTTGCCCATCTCGCCGCCGAGGGCATCGATTTCGTGTACCAGTTGCGATTTGGCCGGGCCGCCGACGGCAGGGTTACAGGGTTGCCAGGCGATCTTGTCCAGATTCAATGTCAGCATGAGGGTGTTACAGCCCAGCCGCGCTGCCGCCAATGCTGCCTCACAGCCGGAGTGCCCCCCGCCGACCACCACCACATCGTAGTGATCGAGAAAATCAATGCTGTCCCGTCCAACTCTGAGCATAGGGTGGCAATTCCAAAATGAATAGCCGGGATCCCCGGTCTTTTAATTTTCAGGTTATTTCAGCTCGCTTATCCAGCTTAGCGATGGCGGCAACGGATAGGGTTATTTGCGACCGGCCTGAGGCAGGCAGAGCAGTAGGGAAAGTTTTCTGTTGCCCTGGGAAATAAACCTGGGAAATAAAGTTGGGTAGAGGCTCAGTTCCCAGCCTAAGTCACCTGATTGAAGAGTTGAAGAGACCTCAGGGCGCTGGGATCAGCTCCCCCAAGGCTGCCGATAGCAGGGGATCCCAGAGGAAAGGGCAGAGTCGCCCAAGGGATGTTGCGGCTCATACAAACACCAGACAGCCCGCCTGAGAGAGCCAAGCACCGATTCCATTATCCTCAACCGGATCTAATCCAGACTATTTTAGTCGGGTTTAGTTGACGCGGCAGATTGCGAGTGATAAGATTCCCCCCAACGATAGGTAAGTTCAATCCAGCGCCCACCCTTTCCTTCACCTTGAGGCTGCCCATGTCCCAAACTCTTTCCGAACGCCCGCTCAGCCCTGCCGATTCCCCGTTGGCCTCTGCCTTGCACAGCTCCAAGGTGGGCTTCAGCCGTTTGCGCTGTCGGGAGTGTGGCGCCGAGTATGAGCCGGTCGCCAAGCATGTTTGTGAGCTGTGTTTCGGCCCCCTGGAAGTGGTTTATGACTACGACTGGCTGAGGCACAGCGTCAGCCGGCAGAGCATCCAAGCTGGGCCGCTGTCTATCTGGCGCTATCGGCCTTTTCTGCCAGTAACTTCTGAAAAGCCCATCGATGTGGGCACCGGCATGACCCCGCTGGTTAAGGCGGAGCGGCTGGGTCGGCGGCTGGGGTTAAAAAATCTTTACATCAAGAACGATGCCGTCAACATGCCCACCCTTAGCTTCAAGGATCGGGTGGTGTCGGTGGCGCTGACCCGCGCCAAGGAGCTGGGTTTTACCACCGTTTCCTGCGCCAGCACGGGCAATCTGGCCAACTCCACCGCTGCTATTGCCGCCCACGCCGGCTTGGACTGCACCATCTTCATCCCGGCGGACTTAGAAGCGGGCAAAGTGCTGGGATCCCTGATTTACAACCCCACCGTCATGGCGGTGGAGGGCAACTACGACCAGGTGAACCGCCTCTGCGCCGAGGTGGCGGATCGCTACGGCTGGGGCTTCGTCAATATCAACCTGCGCCCCTACTACTCGGAAGGCTCCAAAACCCTGGCCTACGAGGTGGTGGAGCAACTGGGCTGGCAACTGCCGGATCAGGTGGTGATCCCGCTGGCCTCGGGATCCCTGTACACCAAGGTTTATAAAGGCTTCCAGGAGTTTGTGAAGGTGGGGCTGGTGGCGGATAAGCCGGTCGCCTTCCACGGCGCACAGGCGCAGGGCTGCGCGCCCATTGCCCAGGCGTTTCGCGAGGGGCGGGATTTTGTCAGCCCTGTTAAGCCCAATACCATCGCCAAATCCATCGCCATCGGCAACCCTGCCGACGGGATCTACGCCCTGGACATTGCCCGCAAAACCGGCGGCCAGATCGAGACGGCTGCCGATCCGGAGATTGTTGCCGGCATCAAGCTTTTGGCCGAGACCGAAGGCATCTTCACCGAGACTGCCGGCGGCACCACCATTGCCGTGCTCAAACACCTGGCAGAATCCGGTCAAATCGATCCGGAGGCGGTTACAGTAGCCTACATTACTGGCAACGGCCTGAAGACCCAGGAGGCGGTTCAACCCCACGTAGGCCATCCTCTGGTGATCTCGCCCAAGCTGGAGAGCTTTGAACAGGCTTTGGAGCGCGCCCGCACCCTAGAGCGGCTGGACTGGCAAGAGGCATCAGTATGAACTCGGTTTGCAGGGAAGACCCTCTCCACTGCCTCTTAACAGGATCTTAATGAAGAACTGTTAAGATCCCTGGCGTAGACCTATTGGCTCAGGAGCTTTGCACAATGCCTATCTTTCCTTCTGTTCAACGCCTTGTTCGCCGTTGGATCCCGTTGGCGGCTGTAGTGGCCCCGCTTGTCTTTGCTCCTGCGGCCCAGCCTCAAGGGCTAAACACCATTGCCGTTGAGCTGGAAACTTTGCCCAGCAGCTACTCGACGCTGGCGGCAGCTTTGCGGGCGACGGGCCTGAATACGGCGTTGGCAGGGCCGGGGCCGTTCACGGTCTTTGCCCCTTCCGATGTGGCCTTTGGGCAACTGCCGCCGGGTACGGTGGAGACGCTGTTGCAGCCGGCCAGCCGGGCTCAGCTCACCCGCATTCTCACGTATCATGTGGTGCCGGGGCGGATTACCTCGTTTGACCTGCGGCCCGGCCAATCGACCACTCTGACCACCTTGGCAGGGCTGCCGCTGCAGGTGCAGGTGGGATCCGATGGCAGCATCCGGGTCAACGGGGCTAACGTGAACCTGGCGGATATTCCAGTTTCCAACGGCGTGATTCACGGCATCGATGGGGTGCTGCTACCCTAGTTTTTTGATGTTGGTTAATGGACGAGGCATTGGGCTATGGCAGTCAAGGTGCTGATTCCCAACACGCTGCGGGCGCTCACCCAGGATCAGGGGGTGGTGAATTGCGAGGGATCCACCATCCGCGAATTGTTGGATGCTTTGGAACAACGCTGTCCGGGGATTAAGGCGCGGCTGTGCGATGAGAAGGGGGAATTGCGCCGCTTCGTCAACTTTTATGTGAACAGCGAAGACATTCGCTTCCTCAAGGGATGTGACACCCCTCTGCAAGATGGGGATGAGGTGAGCATCGTCCCTGCCGTTGCTGGGGGCTGAGGGCTGCCAAGCCTGCCGTGGACGCTGTGGAGTGGTTGAGCCAGCCGGCCCCGCTGGTGGCACCTGCCTTGCTGGGCATGGTTCTGGTGCGGCAATTTGCCGATGGGCTGCAGGTGCGGGCCCAGATCGTAGAGACGGAGGCCTACACGGCTGGGGATCCGGCCTGCCATGCCTACCGCCGCAAGACCCAACGCAACCAGGTCATGTTTGGCCCGCCAGGGCATCTCTACATCTATCGCATCTACGGCCTCTACCACTGCCTAAATATCGTTACCGAGCCAGAAGGGATCCCGGCGGCGGTTCTGATCCGGGCAGCTCAGTTGGATCGCCTGCCAGACTGGATCCCGGCCAACAAACAGAATCAGCCAGCACGGGCGGCGGCGGGGCCGGGCCTGCTCTGTCAAGCCCTGCGCATCGACGGATCCCACAACGGCTGGCGGCTAGAGCGGGCGGAAGCCGGCCAGGAAGGCATTTGGCTGGAGGGATCCCCCTCTTGGCAAACGCAGTTGTCCATCGTCCAAACCACCCGCATCGGCATCACCCAAGGAGCCGAGATCCCCTGGCGCTGGTACATTGGTGGACATCCGGCGGTGTCGCGCTATTAGTGGGGGCAGGCGGACAATGCTCGCAGAAGGCAGTGGCTAAAGGACTCCGTCCCGCTTACGCGAACGGCAGGGGCTGCCTGGGCTGGTCAGCGGGGTTGTGCTGCTCTTGCTGGGGTTGCCCGCGTTGGCCCAGCCTGTTCCAACTTTTCCAGGACTGATACATTTACGCTGAACACTGCTGAACATCACTGTTCAACTATGCAGCGATAGCATTCTGTTTGTTTCCATTCGCGTTAGCGGGACGGAGTCCAAACAGAATGGCGGTATCCCGCAAAGCTTTGAGTAGAATACCCAAAGCGCAGTTTCCGTGTCGTCTTACTACCAATTTTCTGCTTTGCTTTGGCTACCATGTTGGCAGACTCGAAAGTAAACAGAAAGATCAACTGGTAGTAATCCGTACTGAACATATTATACATTATTTTCAGTATAGTTGAGCTTATTATTGACTAGAGTCATGCTCTTGACGATGCAAGCCCAGACCCACTTCACCTATCGCACCGGGTTTCAGCGCTGGCGGGCGGGAGAAGCTCAGGGGTTTCAGGACTGGTCAACCCAAGGGATCTGCCTGAACGCCCGAGGGCAATTGGTCTTGGATCCAGAGGGTTTGCGGCAAGAAGTCAGCCTTGAAGAGCCTGAGGTGGCGCTAAGGACTCCGTCCCGCTTACGCGATAATGCTCCGCACCGCTTACGCGATCGGGGGCGCCCTTTCTATCCCCTTGGCCCCTACTGGGTGGGAGAAGCCACCAGCCCAGCAGTCCCCACCAGCTTCCCTATGGTCGGGGCAATCGCTTCCTGGAATGCCACCACGCCCCCCGGCACCTGGTTGGAACTGTGGATTCGGGCCAAGCTTTCAGACCGCTGGACAAAGTGGTATCACGGCGGGGTATGGGCTGCGGATCCCTTGACTCTGGCCAGCCACTCAGTGCAAGGACAAGGGGATGAGGATGGCAACCTGTACACGGACTTGCTGGTGCTCAAGGATACCCTCAACGGAGCAGAAGCCTTCCAGGTCAGGGTGCGCCTGTTCACGCAAGAGCCAGGCCGTTCTGCCGTTGTGGATCAGGTGGCAGTTGCCATTTCCAACGAGCCGGTCAGGCCCAGCCGCCTATCCCCTGGGGATCCCAGCCGCTGGGGCAAAATCTTGGATCTGCCTTGGTGCTCCCAGATGGTGTACCCCGATGGGGGAGAGGTCTGGTGTAGCCCCACCTCTTTGGCGATGGTGATGGCCTACTGGAAGCGGGATCCCCGTCCCTGTGAGGTGTTGGTGCGCGCAGCAGTGGCCGGTGTGTATGACCGGGTTTACCAGGGCCATGGCAACTGGGCTTTCAACGTCGCCCATGCTGCAGAGCAGGGTTTGTCCGGCGTGGTGGCGCGGCTGGAGAGCTTGGCCCAAGCAGAAGCCTGGATCGCGGCAGGGGTTCCGGTGGTCCTCAGCTATGCTTGGGGTGAGGGAGAACTGGAAGGGGCGCCAATTCCCAGAAGCAACGGCCATCTGGCGGTGCTGGTGGGGTTTGCTCGCGGCAGCGGTGCGGAGCAGTTTAGCCACGGGGATCCCATCCTCCACGATCCGGCGGCCAAAACCAACGAAGAGGTTCGCCGTACCTACCGCCGCGAACAGCTAGAGTCGTTGTGGCTGGAGCACTCCGGGGGTACCGTCTACTTGATTCATCCGCGAGAGTGGCCTGTCCCCACTCTATAGCCGAACCGGGCGAACGCGGGCAGCATCGACTTACAGCGCTACCGCTATGGCCTGGATGATTTCCTGGCCGCTGAAACTGCTATCTGGTCTTTCGGTGGGGATTTGAGTAAGGATAGATGGAGTGAGGAGTGCGACTCACCTGTGGGTGAGGATGGTTGGTCATGAATAGGAATGCGGTTCAGGGGCCAAGGCATTGGTCGAGGTGGCTCCTGCGGCAGAGAGGGTGCTGGGCAATTTTCGCCGGTTTGTACGCTGATGAAGGTAAGCGTGGGGGTTTGGGTTTCCGCCATTTCCCAGTTTGTGGGAGGGGATGAGCTGCATCATGCCACGACGGGCTTCCCTGACACCGCTACCTTGGCCTGCGCTGAGTGCCTTGGTGCTGGCTCTCTCGGGCTGTGGCGAGCTTTCTTCTTCTAGTCTGTCTCCCAGCGTTCTTCCCCCTGCGGCCCTACAGCCGGTTTCAACCCCAACTCCTCTCCCTCTCTCCCCGCTTTCTCTCACTTTTGAGCAAGCGCGTCAGGCCGGCTTGTCGGTGCCCAGCAACCGCATTGTTCTGCTGCTTCAGGAACAGGGATCCGATCTGGTGGCCCAGCTACCGGCCTCAGAGGTGGATCGCTGGCTGGCCCGCACCCCCACCTGGCCGGGGGTGGAAGGGATCGACCTGAGCATTACCCTGGGCACTTATCGCCAAACCGCCACTGCCCCTCTGCGCCCGGGGCAACCGGCCACCTTCACCTTCACCAATCCTCCCGCCGGGGAAGCGGAGCTCAGCGCCATCGCCTATCGGGGATCCACCACTCTGGCGCAAGGGAAGGGATCCCTGACCCTTTCTGCCCGCTCTGGGAGTTCTGGCAGTGTCAATCGTCCTCCCCAAGACACAGAGCGCCAGCGCCGCCTTTCTATGTTGGTGCTCTCTGAGGTGGGGGTACCGCTTCTGCACAGTAGCTCGGCAACTCCCGCTCTCGGCCAGCCGTTGCTGCTCTCAGGGGAAAATTTGGAGCGGGTGGAAACAGTTCTCTTTGCTGCAGCAGCCAATCCCGAGCGCATCCTGAGGGGGGAAATTCGCTCCCGCAGCGGTGACCGTTTGGTGGTGATGCCGCCTTCTTCTCTTTCCGGCTCAGTTTGGGTTGCTGTTGCGGATGCTTCCGGGCAAGGGTTGGGCACTCTGGTCTACGATTGGCCTGCCGCTACTCCTTCCCCCAGCCCCTCTCCCACCCCCACTGCTCCGGCAGCATCGGCCTGGGTGGTGGAAACTTTGCTGGATGGCCGCACCTCGCCCGCGGCAGATCCTGTCGGCAACGCCCCTGATAACACCGGCACCGAGTCCAGGATCTACCTGCAGCAAATCAGCGGCATTGCTGTGGATCCTGAAGGAGCCTTCTATTTAGCCGATAGAGCCCAGCACCGCATCTTCCGGCTGTCTCCAGAGGGGGAATTGGAAGTTTGGGCCGGCACAGGCCAAGCAGGCCGCCGCGACGGAGCAGCCAATCAAGCTCAGTTTGACTCCCCACAGGGGCTGCTCTGGGATCCCAAGGGGGGATTGTGGGTGGCCGACAGCGGCAACCATTGCCTGCGCTATATCAACCTGCAACGACAGGTGAGCACCTTTGCCGGCACTTGTATAGCCGGATACCGAGATGGGGGGCTTGACCGAGCTCAGTTCCGGGAGCCATCTGGGCTGGCTTTGGGTTCAGATGGCAGCCTCTACGTTGCCGACCGCGCCAATCGCCGCATCCGCCGCATCACCCCTGCAGGTGAAGTGACCACGGTTGCCGGCACCGGCCAGCCGGGATCCGTCGATGGCCCAGCAGAACAGGCCCAGCTCCTGCAGCCCACGGCTCTGGCGGTGGATAAGGAGGGGAACCTCTGGATTGCCGATGGACATCGCCTGCGCCGGCTCTCTGCTGGCGGACGAGTGACCACCCTCTCCGGGGCAGAGCCAGGCTATCGGGATGGCCCCCTGGCAGAGGCCCGTTTTCAAACCCTGGGGGGGCTGGCCTTCGATGCGGCAGGCAACCTCTGGGTAGCCGACCGAGATAACCATCGCATTCGTCGTCTTCAGCCTGGGGGACAAGTTTCCACCTTGGCCGGACAGAATCAGCCCGGCTGGCAGGATGGCCCCACCTCGGTGGCCCGGTTCGATCAACCTGCCGGCTTGGCAGTCTTACCGGATGGCAGTGTGGTGGTGGTGGATGCCGGCTTGCCGGGCTTGCGTCGCATAAGCCGCGTTGCTTCTGGGCCTGTCACCCCAACCCCTGGGGGATCTCTGTAGGCTCTTGACAGGCCGCCGTCTCTCAGGTTTCACAGGGATCCCCATCTACTCAATCACCACACTCTTCGGGCCGGCGTTCACCTCTGGGCGACCCTGATTGAAGTTGGCCAGGAAGGTGTCTGGATCTTTGAGGCTGAAGACCAGCTTTTTGCAGGGCACTTGCAGCCCCACCGGCCCCAGCAACGGAATAAAAAGAGGCTTTTCCTGCACCAGTGGAATGGCAATTACCCCTTGGGTGCTGGTGACCGGGCCAACGATCCCCTGAAAATCGGTGCGCACGCCCACCCCGTAGTACCAGGGCCAGGGAAAGCGCTCCCCTCGCCCCAACTCGCTCAAGGAGAACGTCTCGTTGAACAGGCTGCCCGCCCGCACAATGAGCTTGTCTTGCAGCAGATCGACATAGGCCGCCTCGCTGCTCACTCCAAACAGAGCCAGCGGCAAACTGGCTAGGGGATTGGAGTCGATGGCCATGTAATAACGCATGAGAAGTCTCCGAGTTCACAGATGGGTGACCAGGTGAGCCGCGGCCCCTAGCCTTGCCAATTATAAAAAATCTTCCCCGTTGCTCGACTGACCAAAAGGGATCCCATCTGCCCATTAGCTAACCGAGTATGATGGGTTGCTTGGAGCGTCCTTTGAGGACTCCGTCCCGCTAACGCGAACAGCAAGCCACTGGCCAGCGAGGAAAACAGGATGGATCTGCGAGCCCTCATTCGCTTGGTGCCCGATTTTCCCAGACCCGGCATCCTCTTTCGGGATATGACCCCCCTGCTGCAGGATCCGGCAGGCTTCCGGGCGGCTATTGAACAGTTGGCCGCCGGCACCACCGGCATGGGATCCCTAGATTATGTGGTCGGCATCGAGTCGCGGGGGTTCATTTTAGGGGCTGCTTTGGCACAACACCTGGGCTTGGGCTTTGTCCCGGTTCGCAAGCCAGGCAAACTGCCGCCGCCGGTGCTCAGCCAGACTTACAGCCTGGAATACGGCCAAGACCAGCTCCAACTGCACGCCCACGCCCTGCGGCCTGGAGAGCGGGTGTTGATCGTGGATGATGTCATTGCCACCGGGGGTACAGCCGCTGCCACCGCCCAATTGGTGGCCCAGAGCGGCGCTGAGGTGGGGGGATTTGCCTTCTTAATCGAGCTGGCCTTTTTGTCCGGCTGCAAGGCTCTTCCCCCTGGGATCCCTGCCCATGTGGTGATGGTAGAGGAAGGCAACTGAGTTCCTCAAGTAAGGTGCACCGACTGTTGGACGAGGATCCCTGGTGTTTTGGGCAAAGGTTGGCTCAAGCGGCTGATCTGAGCCTGCGCCTGCAGTTGTTCGTCAATCCAGTCCGCCAGTTCCCGCATGTAAAGCGCCACATGGATCGCCTGGTCGCGCTGTGCTGGCTCCACACCTTTTTCCGCCAGGCGGGCCAGAATTACGGGATCGCTCAGCTCCTCCAGGGCGGCAAAGTCTTCCGGTTGGTCGAACCCCAGCTCTGCCATTTTCTCGAACACATACCCCAGCCGCAGGCCGGTGGCCTCGCACTGCCCCTCCAGTTGCCAGGGATCCCTCAAGGCCAGGGCAACAGTTCGGTAGGCGGTTTGGGCGATGGAGCGCCAGGTGCCGCGGTGGATGCGCAGGCTGAGTTGCTGCCGATCCCAGCCCAGGGCTTCTCGCACCAACAGGCCGCAATTGCAGCGGGTGCTGTCCCGCCAACAATACTCCCAGTCCCAGAAGCCCCAGTGTTGGGATTGGATACGATCCGCGGTGCGGCGCAGGAGAGCTGCCAACTCAGGTGTGGGGCGCATGAGGCAACACAGAGCTAAACAAAAAACAACAAAACAAAAAACAACAAATATAGAGCGCCTCCAGTCTAGGCAGGCGAGCGATGGAGAACAAGCCCAGCTCAATCTTCTTTACATTCCTGGTCGCAACAGCATTGCGGAGCAACATATTCCTGTTCGGGCCTGTCCTCCGAGGGCAAAGCTCGTTGCCGTTGCCAAGCCCCCCAAGCCACCCCTGCCAACACCAGCGAGGCCCCGCCCAGGTAGGTGCCCCCTGCTGGCAAGCCCGCCAAGGCCAAGGCCAGGGATCCCCCCCAGAGGGTCATGGCGTAGATGAGCAGCACTGAATGCCGATGGGATAGGCCGGCTTTGAGCAAGCGGTGGTGCAGGTGGCCTTTGTCGGGATGGAAAGGCGACTTCCCCCCGGCCAGCCGCTTGAGGATTACGGTGGACATATCCAGGATCGGCACCGCCAAGATAAAGAAAGGCAGAGCCACTGCCAGCGTGGTCACCCCCTTGGCCACCCCGATCACCCCGATCCCAGCCAGGGTAAAGCCCAAAAAATAGGCCCCCCCATCCCCCATGAAGATCTGCGCTGGGTTGAAGTTGTAGCGCAAAAAGCCTAGGCAAGCTCCCGCCAAAGCCGCCGCCAGCATGGCCGCCGCCGGTCGATCCAGCAGCAGGGTTACGATCAGCATCACCACTGCCGCAATTCCCGACACCCCTGCCGCCAGTCCATCCAGCCCGTCCATGAAGTTGATGGCGTTGGCCATCCCCACCAGCCAGAACAGGGTAATCAGCAGGCTCAACCACACCGGAAAGGGCCAGATCCCTCTCCCGGGCAGACTGATGAACTCAATGCGCACCCCTACTCCCCAAGCGGCAGCAGCCACGCCGAATTGCATCAACAAGCGGGAAAAAGGCGACAGGTGAAACAGGTCGTCCGCCAGGCCAATCAAAAAAAACAAAACCCCACCGATCGTCACCCCCCAAATCTCGTACTCCTGCTCGGTGCGCAAGCCCCCAAAAGCTCCGGCTCCCCAGAGCAACAGCAGGGCCACCAAGTTGCCAAAAAAGATGGAAACCCCCCCCAGGCGCACCATCGGTTGCTGGTGGATCTTGCGCTCGTCGGGAAAGTCCAACTGGCCACTGCGGATCCCGACCGCCTTCACCACCGGGGTTGCCCACAGAACCACACAGGCAGCAGCCAGAAAGGCAACCAAGTAGGGCATAGCAAGCCGTGGCGAGGATTGCGGTTATCCCAAGTGGGGGTAGAGGGGGAAACGACGACAGAGCTGAGCCACCCGCTGGCGACACTCTTCCAACACAGCAGGCTCCTCAGGCTGAAACAGACAATCGGCGATGATCTCCCCAATTTCTTCAAATTCTACCGGCCCCAGGCCGCGGGTGGTCAAGGCTGGGGATCCCAGACGCAGGCCGCTAGCTACAAAGGGCGGCTGTGGGTCGAAGGGAATGGTGTTCTTATTGGCGGTGATGTGGATCTTCCCCATCAGCCGATCCGCCCGTTTGCCCGTCATTACCGGATCCGCCGCCCCAGTTTTTTCCAGCACCGCCGAAACCGAGCGCAGATCCAGCAACATCAGGTGATTGTCGGTGCCCCCCGAAACTAGCCGGATGCCTCGCCGTTGCAGGGATCCCGCCAGGGCTTGGGCATTGGCGATAACTTGGGCCGAGTACTGGGCAAAGCTGGGCTGCAGGGCTTCTCCAAAGGCCACCGCCTTGCCAGCAATAACATGCTCCAGCGGCCCCCCTTGACTGCCGGGGAACACTGCCTTATCCAGCTTTTTGCCCAGCTCTGGGTCGCGGGTGAGAATGAGCCCTCCACGCGGCCCGCGCAACGTCTTGTGGGTGGTGGTGGTCACCACATCGCAGAGGGGCACGGGGTTGGGGTGGTGTCCGGTGGCCACCAGGCCGGCAATATGGGCAATGTCGGCCAGCAGATAAGCTCCCACCTCATCGGCAATGGTGCGGAAAGCAGCAAAGTCGATTGCCCGCGGGTAGGCGGAGTAGCCGCAGATGATCAGCTTAGGCCGATGCTGCAAAGCCAGATCCCGCACTTGGTCAAAATCAATCCGCTCCGTCTGCGGATGCACCCCGTAGTGCACCACGCGGAACCACTTGCCGGAGACATTCACCGGCGAGCCGTGGGTGAGGTGGCCGCCATGAGACAAATCCATGCCCATGATCGTGTCCCCCGGCTGCAGCAGGGCCAAGAAAACAGCGAAATTGGCCTGCGCCCCGGAGTGGGGTTGCACGTTGGCGTGAGCCGCCCCAAACAGTTGCTTGGCGCGGTCAATGGCCAGTTGTTCAATCTCGTCAATAAACTCGCAGCCGCCGTAGTAGCGCTTGCCCGGCAGCCCTTCTGCATACTTGTTGGTGAGCACCGAGCCCTGGGCTGCCAAGACGGCAGGAGAGGTGAAGTTCTCGCTGGCAATCATCTCCAGGTGATCCCGCTGCCGGTTGAGCTCTTGCTGGATCAGGCGGTAAACAACGGGATCCGTTTCCGCCAGGATGGCCAAGCTATCCCGTGAGGTGGTCAGACTTTGTGGAGCAGCTACCATGATGACGCCAAGACCGAACTTCGCAGGAGGAATGGGCAAGAACTGCTTCGCCGTCGCGACGGCGTTGCGGAGCAACATCGTAGCATGACCCGCAAACCAGCAGCGCAGGCCCCGGCCTTTCTGCCTGGGGTAAAACCCCAAAACTGAGAAAGAATCCCTTGCTTTAGGGGTGGGGAGAATGTCAGTCGCGACAGCGTTGCGGAGCAACATCGATCCAAGCAGAGGATCTGGGAGCCACGGTCAAGCGGGATGGGCAAGGGCTGCTTTGTAAAGAATGTTGAGCTTTTCTTCTCGGTGTCAAGGCTACCCCTCAAGCTACGGTAGAGTGAGGGGGCTGACTTTTGTGCAATTCCACTGTTAGGGAGTTGGTTATGACGGACGCACAAGTTTTCACCATCCTGGCGATTGCCTTGGTGCCGGCAGTGATGGCTCTGCTTTTGGGATCCGCCCTGGCCCGCAGCTAAAGCTCCTGCATCTCCCAAAAAGTGCCTCTGGATCCCTTCGGCCTGCCCCGTCACGACAGTGTTGCGGAGTAATAAGGCAGGCTTTTTTCTTTATCAAGGAATGGAAAGTGTGGCTTGCGCTGCTGCACTCCTTCGGTTGTCCTGCCGTTGTTGGCTAAAGTTGGATTGATAAGGAGCACTCCCGGCAGCCAAGCAACTTGAGCCAGGTGGATCTACAGCGGCTTCAGCGCGCCCTTTCCCTAGAAGCAGAGGTGGGGTTTACCGACCTGCGGGGGCGAGAGCAGACCTTCTCCCAATTTTTGGGGAGTGTGTTCGGACAGGATCCCCCCTCTGACTGGGTGCTGAATGGAGATGACCGGCGGCGATGGAAAGAACTGGGATCCCGCTATACCCTGTATTCCGAGCTGGAGCTGCCCGAACGCCAGCACCTGGTGGCCGAAACCCGCCGCTGGCTGGAGCGAGTCCGACGTCAGCAAGAGCTGTCCCGACCGAGTTCCCACCAACCTGGCTCGTTTGCAGCCTCGTTGCCACAGCGCTCTGGTTTCCCTGCCGTAGGCGTAGCAACAACCCCCCCAGAGGCAGGGCGGAGCACGATTTCCCCATCTCTCCCTGCCGGCCTCAGCCTGGAGCAGCCGCTGCAGTTTCTCAAAGGGATTGGTCCCAAGTCGGCGGAGAAACTGGCACAACTGGGCCTACACAGCGTGCGGGATGCCCTCTACTACTTCCCCCGCGACTACCTGGACTATTCCCGGCGGGTGCTCATCCGCCAAGCCAAGGTGGGGGAGACCGTTACCCTTGTAGGGACGGTGAAAAGTTGCAGTTGCTTTACCAGCCCCAAGAATCCCTCGCTGACCATCTTCAACCTAAAGATTGCCGACAAAAGTGGTGTAATTACCCTCAGCCGCTTCTACAGCGGGCGGCAGTTTGCCCAGCGCAGTTGGCAAGCTTCCCTGGAGCGGCAATACCCCAAGGGGGCCCTGGTGGCTGCCAGCGGCCTGGTCAAAAAGGGCCGGTTGGGCCTAACGCTGGATAACCCGCAACTGGAGGTGCTGGGGGGAGAGGGCGAGGAGCTGGACAGGCTGGGCAAGATCTTGCCAGTTTACCCTCTCTCAGAAGGGATCCCCGCCGATCTGGTGCGCAAGGCGGTGCAACTGGCTTTGCCGGCGGCGGCCTTGGTGGAGGATCCCTTGCCGGCGGATCTCAAGCGGCAGTTGCAGCTTTTGGACTTGCCTGTTGCCCTGCAGCAGATCCACTTTCCTGAGACCCGAGAGCTGCTGGCCCAGGCCCGGCGGCGGCTGGTGTTCGATGAGTTTTTCTACCTACAACTAAGCCTATTGCAGCGGCGACACCGCTATCGTGCCCAAGCTCAGGCCATACCTCGTTACCAGCCGGCTAGAGGGGAGCTGTTGGATCGCTTCTACCAAATCCTGCCCTTTCAGCTTACCGCTGCCCAGCAGCGGGCCATCGACGAGATCCTAGCGGATCTGCGGGATCCCTTGCCCATGAACCGCCTCTTGCAGGGAGATGTGGGATCCGGCAAAACCGTGGTGGCGGTGGCAGCTGTGCTGGCAGCCATTCAATCCGGTTGGCAGGCGGCCCTCATGGCTCCCACCGAGGTTTTGGCCGAGCAACACTACCGCAAGTTGGTGGAATGGCTCAGCCAGCTGCAGGTGCCCGTTGAACTGTTGACTGGATCCACGCCCCCTGCTAAGCGCCGGGAGATCCTGCGGCAGTTGCAGACCGGGGAATTGCCCTTGGTGGTGGGCACCCATGCTCTCATCCAGCCGGCAGTGCAGTTTCGCAACCTGGGCTTGGTGGTCATCGACGAGCAGCACCGCTTTGGCGTGGAGCAGCGGGCCGCTCTGCAACAGAAAGGGGATCACCCCGATGTGCTCACTATGACCGCCACCCCCATCCCCCGCACCCTCACCCTGGCCCTGCATGGGGATCTGGATGTTACCCAAATTGACGAGCTGCCGCCGGGGCGCAAGCCCGTGCACACCCTGGTGGCCCGGCCAGGGGATCGCCTGCAGGTGATGCGGCTTATCGAGCGGGAAATTGCCCAAGGGCGGCAGGCCTACGTGGTGCTGCCGTTGATTGAAGAGTCGGAGAAGCTGGATCTCAAATCTGCCATCGAGGAACACCAGCGTCTGCAGGAAAAGGTCTTCCCCCAATTTCGGGTGGGCCTGCTGCACGGGCGCTTGACCAGTAGCGAGAAGGAAGCTGTCATTGCGGCCTTTCGCCGGCGGGAGCTGGATATTCTGGTCTCTACCACGGTGGTGGAGGTGGGGGTAGATGTGCCCAATGCCTCGGTGATGCTGGTGGAGCATGCGGAGCGCTTTGGGCTCTCCCAACTGCACCAACTGCGGGGGCGGGTAGGGCGGGGATCTGACCAGGCCTACTGCATCCTGATGACAGGATCCAAAAGCGAGGAGGCCCTGCGGCGGCTCAAGGTGCTGGAGCAGTCCCACGACGGGTTTTTCATTGCCGAGATGGATCTGCGCTTCCGCGGCCCAGGGGAGGTGATGGGCACCCGCCAGTCGGGGCTACCCGATTTTGCCCTGGCCAGCCTCATGGAGGATCAAGAGGTGCTGCAGCTGGCCCGCCAAGCGGCAGAGCAGCTTATTGTCCAAGACCCCGACCTGAAGCGCTGGCCCCCCTTAAGCCGCATACTGGAAGAGCGTCAGGCCCGTCTCTTGGGCCCTGGGTTGTTGACCTAAGCTAGGGGCAATTGGAGCACTATGCCCTATACTCTCGAAGACTTAAAAGCCCACGGCCTTTCCCCGGCGGAATATCAACAGATCCAGCAGCAGCTGGGCCGGGATCCCAACCCCAACGAGCTGGCCATGTTTGGGGTGATGTGGTCAGAGCACTGCTGCTACAAAAACTCCCGCCCTCTGCTGAAAAACTTTCCCACCACGGGCGAGCGGGTAGTGGTGGGGCCGGGGGAAAATGCCGGCGTAGTGGATCTGGGGGAGGGGGATTGGCTGGCGTTTAAGATCGAGTCCCACAACCATCCTTCGGCAGTGGAGCCCTTCCAGGGGGCAGCTACCGGCGTGGGAGGGATCCTGCGGGATATCTTTACCCTGGGCGCCCGTCCCATTGCCCTCCTCAACTCGCTGCGCTTTGGGCCGCTGACCGATCCCCGCAACCGCCGCCTCATGGCCAGGGTGGTGGAAGGGATCGCCCACTACGGCAACTGTGTTGGGGTGCCCACCGTAGGCGGCGAGGTGGCCGTGGATCCCTGCTACAGCGGCAATCCCTTGGTCAACGTCATGGCCCTGGGGCTGCTGGAGACGCCGGCAGTGGTGAAATCGGCAGCGCGGGGGGTGGGGAACCCGGTCTTGTACGTGGGCGCCACCACCGGGCGGGATGGCATCCGCGGGGCCAGCTTTGCCAGCGCCGAGCTCAAGGAGGATGCGCAGCAGGATCGGCCGGCAGTGCAGGTGGGGGATCCCTTCCTGGGCAAGTGCCTCATCGAGGCCTGTCTGGAGGCCTTTGCCACAGGAGCTGTGGTGGCTGCCCAGGATATGGGGGCAGCCGGGATCACCTGCTCCACCGCGGAGATGGCCGCCAAGGGAGGGGTGGGGATCCGCTTTGACCTCGACCGAGTGCCGGCGCGGGAAAGCGGCATGGCTGCCTGGGAATACCTGCTCTCGGAATCCCAGGAGCGGATGCTGCTGGTGGTGCAAAAAGGCCGCGAGGCGGAGGTGATGGAGATCTTCCACCGCTGGGGTTTGCAAGCTAGTGTGGCCGGGGAAGTCATTGCCGAGCCGCTGGTGGAGATCTGGCACCAGGGATCCTGCGTGGTGCAGGTGCCGGTGCGGGCTTTGGCCGAAGACACCCCCGTCTATGTCCGTCCGGTGTTGCCAGAGCCGCCAGCCTACGTGCAGGCAGCGTGGCAATGGGATCCCGCCACTCTACCCCCTTGTGATTGCCAGGGGATCCACCTCGCTCAGGCAACGCTGGCATGGAAAGAGGTGCTGCTGCAGCTTTTGGCCAGCCCCACCCTAGCCAGCAAAGCCTGGATCTATCGCCAATACGACCACCAGGTGCAAAACAACACCGTCCTTTGGCCGGGCCAGGGAGATGCGGCGGTTATCCGCATCCGTTCCCAAAGGTTTGGCGTGGGCGAGGTGCCGCCCCTGCGAGCTTCCCGCAAGGCCATCGCTGCCACCCTGGATGGCAATGGCCGCTGGGTGTATTTGGATCCCTACGAGGGGGCCAAGGCAGCCGTGGCGGAAGCTGCCCGCAACCTCACCTGTGTGGGGGCCGATCCCCTAGCTGTTACCGATAACCTTAACTTTGGCAATCCCGAAAACCCGGTGGTGTACTGGCAGCTGGCCCTGGCCTGTCGGGGGATTGGAGATGCCTGCCGTGCCCTCGGTACGCCGGTAACGGGGGGAAACGTTTCTCTCTACAACGAGACCCTCACCCCCCAGGGATCGCAGGCTATCTACCCTACCCCTGTCATTGGCATGGTGGGTCTTATTCCCGACTTGAAATGCATCTGTGGCCAGGGGTGGCAGCAAGAAGGGGATCTCATTTACCTCCTGGGATCCCAGGCCCTCACCAGCTTGGGGGGCAGCGAGTATTTGGCGGTCATCCACCAGCAAGTTACGGGCCGGCCCGCGCCAGTGGATCTGGAATTGGAAAAGCGGGTGCAAGCTGCCTGTCGCCATGGAATCCGCCAGGGCTGGGTGCGCTCTGCCCACGACTGCAGCGAGGGGGGATTGGCTGTGGCTTTGGCAGAAGCCTGCTTGAGCGGAGGCCGCGGCGCAACCCTCTCCCTGGCTCCTGGATCCTTGCGCTGGGATCAAGCCCTGTTTGGAGAGGGATCCAGCCGCATCCTAGTCTCCGTAAGCCCGGCCCACCGTTCCCTCTGGGAAGCCTATTTGGAGTCCCAGCTCCCCGGCCAGTGGCAGCTTGTGGGACAGGTGGGATCCCCTGCGGATCCCCTGCTCTTGAGGACGGCAGAAGGGGATCCCTTACTGGTGGTGTCTTTGGCAGCTATGCAGGCCGCCTACCACGGTGCCTTTTCGGACTAGCTGAGCCTCGGTTGGGAAACCGTTTTCTGCGCCCAGCTCCCTTCTCCCTTGGGGAGAGGGGCCAGAGGTTGGAGAGGAAAACATCCTTAGGGGGATTTTTCCTCACACAAATTGGCCTGGATCACCTCTCGATATTGGGACTTGGGCTTAACGCCCACCAACTGGGCCACCAGCGTCTTGTTTTTGAAAAATTGCACCGTCGGGGTGCCCGTCACCCCCCCTGCCTCTGCAATCTCCGGATCTTTCTCAATATCGATCTCCACCACGTGCAGCTTGTCCGAGAACTCATCGATGATCTTGTTCAAGATCGGCTTGAGGGCATGACAAGGGGCACAGGTGGGGGCGGTGTACTTGACCATGAGCAGGCGATCGCTTTCGTGGTAGAGTCGCCGCAGGGCATAGCTCCCCTCATGGCAAGTCTTGCTGAAGTCTAAGTCATCCTGTCCATTCTCCTCAAAGCTGGCCTCCTCAACAGCAGGATCCCCAGCA
The DNA here is from genome assembly GCF_054060215.1 of Thermostichus sp. OS-CIW-30. Classification (NCBI taxonomy): domain Bacteria; kingdom Bacillati; phylum Cyanobacteriota; class Cyanophyceae; order Thermostichales; family Thermostichaceae; genus Thermostichus; species Thermostichus sp. OS-CIW-30. The sequence goes on from NZ_JBSSCZ010000017.1 coordinate 31,727, forward strand.
GACTCTGCCGCAGAAGTCGCAGCAGGGCTGGGTTCAGGATGGCTTTGGGGAAGGACGTGATACTCCTGGGCCAAGCCGTGTTCCGAGAGCCAACGCTCTGCCAACATGGCCGCCATACAGCCAGTGCCGGCAGCGGTAATCGCCTGACGAAACTCGTGATCCTGCACGTCGCCGGCGGCAAACACCCCCTCCACACTGGTGGCCACGGATCCCGGGCGGGTGACGATGTAGCCGACTTCATCCAGTTCCAGTTGTCCTTTGAACAAGTCGGTGTTGGGCTTGTGGCCAATGGCATAAAATAGGCCACCCACTGACATCTCGCGTATTTCGCCGGTTTGGTTGTTCCGCACTTTCACCCCGGTCAGGCGCAGGCCGTCGCCCATCACTTCCACCGCCTCGGTGTTCCAGTGCACAGTGATCTTGGGGTTGTTGAGAACACGATCCTGCATGGCCTTGCTGGCCCGCATTTTGTCGCTGCGCACCAGCATGTGCACGTGGGATCCAAACTTGGTCAGGTAGGTGGCCTCCTCACAGGCAGTATCGCCGCCGCCGATCACCACCAATTCCACCCCTCTGAACATGGGCATAGCCCCATCGCAGACAGCACAAGCTGACATGCCCCGGTTCCAGTAGGTCTCCTCCCCCGGCAGGTGTAGGCGCTTGGCTGTGGCCCCGGTGGCGATGATCAGGCTGTGGGTGCGCAATTCCCGCTCGTCAGAACAGACGACAAAGGGCCGCTGGCTTAAATCCACAAAGGTGACATCTTCGGTGTAAAGTTCTGCCCCCCACCGCTGCGCTTGAGCCCGCATGTTCTTCATCAGTTGGGGGCCGGTGATGCCCTCGGGAAAGCCCGGAAAGTTCTCCACCTCGGTGGTGGTCATCAGTTGCCCGCCCGGGATCCCGCCCGCCTGGAACCCCTCAAACACAACCGGCTTCAGGTTGGCACGCCCAGCGTAAATGGCTGCTGTAAACCCAGCAGGGCCGGAGCCGATAATCACCACATTCTCAACCCGACTTTGCTCTGTCATCCGATGTCTCTCCTTCTGCAATGGGAATAAAAGCCAAACTCATAACGACTACGCTTTAGCTTAACACCCCTTGGCGAACCGGTCGAGGCCGAGGCCTATTAGCCTCATTTTCGCTCGCCTCAGGCCATTGGGGCCTTTTTTGCCCATCCCATAGGGTTATCTCTGCCCAGAGGTTGGCCAAGTGGCGGCCATTGCCCAAGTTTTGGATCCCCAACACCCAATCCCGGTTGACCCAAGCCAGAAGGAAAAGAGGTGTCTGAGATGGCCAGCAATTTGGTCTTGGTCAGAAAGCGGAGCTCAAATGAATTTTGTATCAGAAACTACAAAATACCCGTGTTGGCCTTTCTAGGATGAGTGAGCGTTTTTGGCCTGTCTGGGTCGAAGCGTGGGGATCACCTGCTGGGATCCCATTTGTTTCAGCCACAGTTCCCCCAGTCTTAACCGCAACCCAATCAGGAGAGAGTAATGGCATCCACGCCCCAAGAAGTGCTTCAGATGATCCAGGACAACAACGTCCAGATAGTGGATCTCAAGTTTGTGGATATCTTTGGCACCTGGCAGCATGTTTCCTTCCACACCTCGATGATCAAGGAAGAAACCTTCACCGAGGGGCTTCCCTTTGACGGATCCAGTATCCGGGGCTGGAAAGCGATCAACGAGTCGGACATGTACATGGTGCCGGATCCCAAGACGGCTTGGATTGATCCCTTTCTGGAGGTGCCCACCCTCAGCATAACTTGCAGCATTGTTGAGCCGCGCACTGGCCAGCCCTATAGCCGCTGTCCCCGCAGCCTTGCCGCCCGTGCCGTTGCCTATCTGCAATCGACGGGCATTGCCGATACGGCTTACTTCGGGCCGGAAGCGGAGTTTTTCATTTTTGAGGATGTTCGCTTCGACCAAACCCAAAACTCGGCCTACTACTTCGTGGATTCCATCGAAGGTCGCTGGAACTCGGGCCGCGAGGAGAAAGGTGGCAACCTGGGCTACAAGCCTCGCTACAAAGAGGGCTATTTCCCGGCACCGCCCACCGATGCCCATCAAAACATCCGCACCGAGATGCTGCTGACCATGGGCAAGTTGGGGGTGCCCATCGAGAAGCATCACCACGAGGTGGCTACCGGCGGGCAAGGGGAGTTGGGCTATCGCTTTGCCGATCTGATCACGGCTGCCGACTACATGATGGTTTACAAATACGTGATCCGGAACGTGGCCCGCAAGCACGGCAAAACCGTCACCTTCATGCCCAAGCCCCTATTTAACGACAACGGCACCGGCATGCACACCCACCAGTCCCTCTGGAAGGATGGCCAGCCCCTGTTCTACAGCGAAGGCACCTATGCCAACCTGAGCGAGACAGCTCTCTACTACATCGGTGGCCTGCTCAAGCATGCCCCGGCAATCCTGGCCTTCACCAACCCCACCACCAACTCCTACAAGCGCTTGGTGCCCGGCTTCGAGGCGCCGGTGAACCTGGCTTACTCCCAGGGCAACCGTTCCGCTGCCATTCGCATTCCGGTGACCGGCAACAATCCCAAGGCCAAGCGTCTGGAGTTCCGCTGCCCGGATGCCACCTGCAACCCCTACATCGCCTTTTCGGCCATGCTGATGGCTGGCCTGGACGGGATCAAGAATAAGATCCATCCCGGCGAGCCCTTGGACAAAGATATCTACGATCTGGAGCCGGAAGAGCTGGCCAAGATCCCTTCCACGCCTGGATCCCTGCTGGATGCCCTGGAAAACCTGCAGAAGGATCATGCCTTCTTGCTAGAGGGCGGTGTCTTTACTGAGGATCTGATCCAGACCTATATCGAGTACAAGATCGACAACGAGATCAACCCCATCAATCTGCGGCCTCACCCCTACGAGTTCGCCCTTTACTTCGACGCCTAAGCGGTGTGGCCGATTCTGCAGCGGGATCCCTGATGGGATCCCGTTTTTTTCCGAGGAAATAGCACCCCTCAATTGTGGATCCCTTGGGCAACTTAGCTACTTTTGGTCAACAGCACCTCGTGCCAGCGTTGAAGCGTCCTGTGCCGTCCATCGACCTGAGGAAGCTCAACCCAGAAACCAAAAGGGGATCCCCAGCCGGGATCCCTTCTCGCTGAGCTCATGCCAGAGCATCAACAGTTACGGGCAGATCAGCTCATGCTGACACGGCTACGGTCGTAGTTGAGCCGAAAGGTGGGATGCACTTTTCCTTGGATGCGGTTCCAGAAGTTGCGCACGTTGACATGCAGGCCAATCTGCTCTGTACCGCGGAGCAGCATGGATTGCTGGCGAATCCGAATCAAGCGTTGATGGCTCATCATCAAGCGGCGAGACAGCTCATCCAAGACATGAGAACGGCCATTGGCAGCCACCGGGGCAGATGCCTCTGCCGTCTGAACGGGTTGAGCCGGCCCTTCGGCCGCCTTGAGGTGATGAGCAACACCCCGATAGAGCAGGTCAAGGTTGGTGGGCAAAACCACCGGCTTGCTCAGGTGGCGGAACCGCCAGTCCAGCCCCCGGTAACGACCCCCCACTTTGCCGGGAGAAACCGCTGCAGTTGCAGAAGAGGGGGTGTAATCGACGCCACGGTAAAAGAGTGCCATGATCTTCGCCTCCAATGAGTTGAGTTTTCATCCGTTCGCCTTCTCCCAAGAGAAGCCACACGGTTACCAGAAGAGTTGAGGCGCGTTCCTTCGGGATATCTCCCTACTTCCGTCCTCTGGCCGTGATGTCGCTCTACCTACATTAACGAGCCGCCCAGCACGCGAGAGGATGAACGATTTCTATCTACATTCTGTATTATAAGCTACGGTTTTGAGGTATTGCCAGCAAGTTTTAACAAAAATTTCCACTGAGTTTCTGGCCAGCTTCCTCTAATCGGGACTAGTCAGCCGGGATCCCTGGGGGAAGTAAGGTGCAGGGCTTGGGGCCAGGTTCTCCACTCTGTCCGAGATGCCAGAGGAAGCATTATCGTGGAAGAATCCTCAGGATTGGCTACAAAAGTTCACATTCCTTGGTGGGTGCCCTGTGCAGGAAGACTTTCGTCTGATTTTGGACATTGTGACGGTATTGGCGGCAGCGGCAGCAGGTGGATTCTTGGCTTCGCTGCTGAGGCAGCCGGTGTTGCTCGGCTACTTACTGGCCGGGATCTTGGTGGGGCCAACCGGGTTGGGGTGGATCAAAGAGTTGGTTCAGGTGGAAACCTTGGCCCAGTTTGGGGTGACCTTTTTGCTGTTCACCTTGGGGGTGGAGTTTTCCCTGAAAGAATTGCGCAAAGTGCGGGGGATCGCCGTTGGCGGAGGCATTTTGCAAATTGGCCTGACGATTTTGATCACGGCGGTGCTGGCGGTGGTCAGCGGCTGGTTGACGCCGGTGCAAGGGATCTTTTTGGGGGCCGTGCTCTCCTTGTCTTCCACGGCGGTGGTGCTGAAAAGTCTCACTGAGACCAACCAAATGGGCACTCCCCAAGCCCAGGCCATGCTGGGGATCCTGATTGTGCAAGATTTGGCGGTGGGGCTGATGTTGGCGGTGTTGCCGGCTTTGGATTGTCCCTTGCCGGAGCTGGCGGGATCCCTGGTCAAGTCGGTAGCGGAAATTGGCCTGGTGGGGCTGGGGGCAGTGGTGAGTGGCATTTGGCTCGTTCCGGCCTTCTTGCGGCTTTTGGCTCAGCAGGAGAGCAAAGAGGTGTTTTTGCTGGGGGTGATCAGCCTCTGCGTGGGGATTGCCCTGTTGACGGAGCGGCTGGGCATTTCCAGCGAGATTGGGGCCTTCATTGCCGGGCTGATGATCTCGGAGGTGGAATACGCCGACCAAACCCTGGACTATGTGGAGCCTTTGCGAGATGTGTTTGCCGCTCTCTTTTTTGCGGCCATCGGCATGCTCATCGATCCCAGCTTTATCCTCGGCCATCTGTTGCTGATCCTGGGGCTGGTGGGGCTGGTGATGGTGGGCAAGTTTTGCATCGTGGCTCCCTTGGCGCGGCTGTTTGGTTACACTCTGCCGGCAGCGGTGGTGGTGGGGCTGGGCCTATCGCAAATCGGCGAATTCTCCTTTGTGCTGGCCAGCGAGGGGCAGGCTTTGGGGTTGGTGTCGCGGCAGATCTATTTGTTGATTGTCAGCACTACAGCCGTTACCCTTCTGCTCACCCCCTTTCTGCTGAGGGGCGCTCCTCGACTGTTTTCCGGGCTACACGGGATCCCCTTCTTGGCCCGCTGGTTGGAATCGGGCGAGCGGCCCCGCGCTTTGGCCCCCGATGCTCCTCAACAGGGGCACGTGGTGGTGTGCGGCTATGGGCAGGTGGGGCAAGACATTGTGCGCATTCTCGAAGCCCGTCGTCACCCCCTCTTGGTTATCGATCAGTCAGAACGGGTGATCCAACACCTGCGTTCCCGTGGGATCCCTTACCTCTACGGAAATGCGGCCAGCCCGTTGGTGCTGGAGAAAGCTGGCCTGCCCCAGGCCCGCGCTCTGGTCATTGCCCTGCCGGATCGCATGAGCATCCGCCTCTGCCTGAAACGAGCTCTGGAGTTGGCGCCGCGATTGGATGTGGTGGTGCGAGCTACCGACAAGGAAGACATCGAACAGCTCTATCAGTTGGGGGCCAGAGAAGTCGTCCATCCCGAATTCGAGGCCAGCTTGGGTCTGTGCAGCCATGTGTTGCTGGAGTTGGGAGAACCCCCAGACATCATTCAGCAGGAGATCCTGGCCATTCGCAGCAGCCACTACCGCGATCTGCGCCCTCTCCACCCCAGTTGTCTGATCCCCGCGCCTGTCAGTTGGCTGACACCGCCGGCCCCACCTCCCTCTCCCCCCCTCCCCGCCAATGCCAACGGCAGCCACGACAGCCACCCACCTGAGTCTGTGCTGGCCTGGTGGGAACGCTGGCAGCGGCCTGTTCAACCCGAATGGGCAGGGATCCCTGGCTCTGCCGAGTAGAGATTTGCACCTCAATCTTCGTAGTATCCTGCAAACTGGAGGTGTGGCCACCGCAAGTTGAAAGCCTGGAGACAGTTCCCGCTGCCTTCGCGGATGGAGACGCTGGGAGGTTTTCCAGAGGCAACGGAAAGGGTCCCCGGCGTTGCTCGGCACCTTGGGGGAGGGGGTGCCACATCTTTTTTGGGCCTAGCTTGCCATGCCGACCGTTAACTATCTGCGCATCAGCTTGATCGATCGCTGCAATTTCCGCTGCCAGTACTGCATGCCTGACGAGGCGGAGTTGACGTGGCTGCAAGCCCCAGAGCGTTTAACGGATGAGGAAATCCTCACGTTGGTTCGAGAGGTGTTTTTGCCGTTGGGGATCGATTGCTTTCGCCTCACCGGCGGCGAACCCCTGCTCAGGCCGGGGCTGGAGCACCTCATCCGGGCTCTATGCAGCCTGCCTGGGGTGAGAGATGTGGCCCTTACCACCAACGGCTTCAACCTCAGCCAAAAAGCTCAACTCCTCTATGAAGCGGGGTTGCGCCGCATCAACATCAGCTTTGATTCCCTCAACCCCGAGACCTTTCGACTGATCACGGGGCGGGATCGCTGGCGGCAGGTCTGGGCCGGGATCCAAGTTGCCCACCAAGTGGGGTTTGATCCCCTCAAGTTGAATGTGGTGGTGATCCCTGGGCTCAACGAATCGGAAGTGGAAGATCTGGCTGCCCTTACTCTGGAGCGACAATGGCATGTGCGCTTCATCGAGTTTATGCCCATTGGCAATGCCGCCCTCTTTCAGCAGGCCGGCTGGGTGGAGTCTGAGGTGCTGCGACAGCGAATTCGCGCTCGCTTTGGCCTGGAACCTGGGTTTGTGGCCGGCAATGGGCCGGCGGATGTGTTTCGAATCCCGGGGGCAAAAGGCACCTTGGGCTTTATCAGCCAGATGTCGGAGTGCTTTTGTGATCGATGCAACCGCATGCGGCTATCCAGCGACGGTTGGCTGCGCCCTTGCCTGCTCAACGAATCCGGCCAAATCAACCTGCGGGATCCGCTGCGAGCTGGGATCCCTGCCGAAAGGCTAAGGCAGCAGGTGCGGGAATTGCTGGACATCAAGCCGGATATCAACTTCAAAGGGCGGGACACCGGCAGCCAGGGATCCTACCGGCGCACCATGTCTCAGATTGGCGGCTAGCGGGGATAAGGGATCCGCAAAAGCTGGTTGACCGGTGGGTGGGCCACCTGCAACTGTTTCCCATCTGGCCACTGGATCTGGATTTCCTTGACCCCTGTTTCGGATCCCAGGCCAAAGTGGGCCACCGGCTCCATCTGACAGAGGTAGCCGCTGCCGGCGTCGATGGCCTGGATCTGGGTACGGGTGGAGGTGAGCAGCCTTACCAACGCGCCGCGGGCCGGGGCTCCCTGGCGGGTGAGGGGCAGAACCCTCAGCCAGTTGTTGGCATTGGCCTGAGGGCGATAGAAGCTGAGAGGCTGGGCGCCAGACTCCCCATGGGCAATCAACAATTCCAGACGACCATCCCCATCCACATCGGCCACTGCTGCTCCTGTCCCCAATCCCTGGGGCTCGGCAGCATCTCCAATGTCAATGGCTTGCCAACGGCCTGAGCGCCAAGCAAACAGACGGTTGGGCTCGCCGATGTTGTTGAAAAACAGCTCTGGGTAGCCGTCGTTGTCGAAGTCGGCAGCGATGACTGTGCGAATGCGGGAGGGCCTAGCCAACTCCGGGGGGGCTACATCCTTAAAAAAACCGTCGGGGGTCTGGATCCAGAGGCGATGGGGGCCTTCCCAGTTGCCATAGAGCAAATCCAGCCGTCCATCCCCATCCAGATCCACCGCCGCCACGCCACGTCCGTGCTCGTCCGGATCCGCCAGGCCCACCTCAGCGGCAATCTCTTCAAAGGTGCCATCCCCCCGGTTGCGAAACAGAAAGTTGGGCCCCTGCTCATTGACGGCAAAAATGTCCATCCGCTGCGAGACCAAGGGCAAGGCCACCAACCCCCGCCCGCCCGTCACCCGATTGAGTCTCGCTTCTGGCGCCACATCGGCGATCATTTGGTTAGGGCCCAACTCGTAGAGGCGCATAGGGCCGCCGTAGTTGGCTACGAAAAATCCATAGCTCCCCTGGCCAAGACGATCCACACAGGCTACAGAGCGACCTGCCGTCAAGTTGAGGGCATCTTGGTTTTGCGGCAGGGAGAACAGGTCCACCCAGGCGGATCCCTGCCAGTCGAAGAGGCGATCCCCAAAGCGCTTGCGCCCGCCGAAGGTATCGGTGTTCAAGACATAAAGTTCTTCCTGCCCGTCCCCGTCAAAGTCGGCGGCAGCCACCCCAATTGCCATGCGCCCTGCATCGGCCAGGGTGTCGTCTGCTTGATCCACCAAGGTTTGCCCATCCCACTTCAAGACTCGATTGGAGCCGCGGAACCCGCACACAAACAGCTCAAAGGCCCCATCCCGATCCAAATCGCAAGCGGCAACCCCGTAGAAAAGGGCAGGTGGGTTAAAGCGGATCTGCGAGCTGCAATCTTGGAACATGGGGATCCCATCGGAGAACAATAGGAACTGGTGGAGCTTCCAGCTCTGATGGTATGCTGGATCTTCGCTGGAACTTCCCCTTCAACCATGCCACGCATCAAATCTGCCATCAAGCGCGTTCAGATCGCAGAGCGTAATCGGCTGCGCAATAAAGCCACCAAAGCCATGGTGCGCGCTCTGATGAAGAAAGTGATCTCCCTCTCAACTGCCTATGCCGCCAACCCACAGCAAGAAACTCTGCAGGAAATCCAGGCGGCGATGAGTGCTGCTTTCAGCCGCATTGATAAAGCTGCCAAAACCGGCGTCCTGCACAAAAACACAGCCGCTCGTCGTAAGGCTCGGCTGGCCCGGATTGTGAAGCTATCTGTGGCTTCCTCGGAAAAATCCCAGGCTGAGGCTTTGGTTGAGCATGGTTGAATTCTCCTGCTGCTTCGGAAGTGGTGCTTGTGCGGGATTTCAGCCGCACGCAAACGAGATTTTGCCTCGGTGCCGGCAGGGATCCCAAGTGGCAGCCAAAACCTAATCTTGAGTATCCAACCTGCGCACCAACCAGCGCCGCAGCGGATGCCACACCGGCAAGGACAGGATCCAGCGGGATTGCTGCTCCAGCATGAGACGCTCCACCGGATACAGGCCGAACAGCTCATAGCGGCTTTGGGCGATCAGGATCCCCATCGTGAAGCTGACACAGAGCAACAACCCCAAAGTCGGCCATCCTGGGCGGTGAAACAAGGCATATCGCAGGCCCGTCCAAGTAAAGTAATCCCACAGGCGGGCTATATCCGCTCGCAAAGCCCAGAGACTGGGGATCCCGACCACCAGCCACAACAGGCCCAGAAAGATGAAGCTACCACCGTGATAGAGGCGCAGCAGACGCTTGGCTGCCGGAGACAGAGCTTGAGTGCCGGAAGAAGCTTTCTTTCGCCCAACTGAGCCAGGATCAGGGAGCAAGGGCATGGGGATCCCAATTTTCGACACCTCAACACCCATTTTGGACTTATCTCCGACGCAATAGCTCGGTTGCATGGGATCCTCGAACTCAAACGAGTACTTTTCTGCTTTCGGCTCGCCCATTTTAAGGGATCGATGCACAGGGAGCCCAGTTGTGGCTCTCCCGCTGCACAGCGCCATCCAAAAAGGCACTGATCAAAGCATCTGCTCAAAGCATCTGCCGTCTGCAAGTCTTCCTTATCCGTACAGTCAAGTTTCCTGAGAGACGCCCAGACGTCCCGTTCCAAGAGCTTGGCAGACGATCTCTTTGACGTTCATATCCTGAGCGAAAACCAACATTCCCATGGTGAAGGGATCCCGCCCTGGCTCCCTAAGGCAAACCGCGCAATTTGCCCAAGCAACACTGCGGAAATCCAAGCCAGAGGCAGGTGGGCAGGGTTGGGGATTGGGAACTGGGTCGGGGATATAATGGCTCTGCACCCTTTTCTTCGGCCTTGCTAGCTCAATGGATAGAGCACCGACCTTCTAAGTCGATGGTTGCAGGTTCGAGTCCTGCGCAAGGCGCTGGCCTTGCCCTCTAAGCCTTGCTTGGGGTTTCCGACAAGCTGCCCTGGTGGGGGCACCACACCTGAACAACCACCTGCCGGGAGTGGCTTTCCACCCGCAGGGATCCCTGCAGCAGCTCCACTGCCTTTTGAACCAGCGATAGACCCAAGCCCGTTCCCCCGGCGTTGCGGCAATCCAACTGGGGGAGGCGATAGAACTTTTCAAAAAGGCGGGGCAACGCTTCTGCAGGAATTTCCACCCCTGTATTGCGCACCGTGATCAGCCAGCCGGGACGGCCATTGGAGTTAGCCTGGCTCACACTTAAATAGATGCTTTCCCCAGTGGGGGTGTACTTACACGCATTGTTTAAAAGCTCGCTGACCACCCGCGACAAGAGGCTCTCATCCGTGCAGAGGGGCCAAAGGTCGGGATCCCATTCCACCTGGAACTGTTGGCCTTGCTGCGCAGCCCGCAGCCGGAAGGGCTCGGCAAGATTGGGGATCCATTCCTGGGGAGATAAACAGGTAAGTCTGAGGACTTTGTTTCCGGATTCGAGGGCTTGCAATTCCAACAGGTCGTTGATTAACTCCAGCTCGCGGTTGGTCTCCATCTCCAAAATCTGCAAGTAGCGCCTTTCCCGCTCGGTTAGGTTGGCTTTGGATAAAAACCCAATGGCCAGCTTCATGTTGGTGAGAGGTGTGCGCATTTCGTGGGAGACCATGTGCAGAAACTCATCTTTGAGTTGGTTGAGCTCCTGCAACTGTTGCACCTGGCGCTGAATTGTCTGATAAAGACGTGCTTGGCGAATGGCAAGGGCGCATTGGCCGGCTACCCGTTGGATAAGCCGTTGTTCCCGCTCGGTAAATATCTGCCCCGGTGGACGGGATCCACAAATATTCCCCAAAACAAGCAGTTCCTCGTCTTGCCCTGCCAGATCCCTTTTTTCACAGATGGGGGCGACGATCAGGGTACAGCGGTCATGGTTAGGCCAGCAGGGGTGATGGAGATTGCTGAAGTGGCAAAGCTGTCCGCGCTGGAGCTGACGAAGCACATGGGTGAAATCCGCAAACGAAACCTCCAGGGGGAAGCGCCGGATCCCTTCTCCGGCCAAATAGTCCACCGCCAAAACGCTGACCTGCCGCTCTGGGTCATGAAGGGCAATGGTGCAATTGGATAGGTTCAAGCTCAGGGCCAGTTCTCGGGCTACCGTTTCCAAGATTTTTTGTTCATCCAAAGTGGAGCGAATTTCTTCGGTGATGAGCTGGAGTAGCGCTTCGTCGTTGTAAGCTTGTTCGAGCTCTGCATTGCGCACCCGCACTTGGTAATCCAATTCAGCATTGGCCTGCTGCAGCTTTTGATAAAGCTCTGCCTGCTGAATGGCCACCGCCAGGTGCTCCCCGATAGCCTTGGCCAGCTCGATCTCGTCGGTTTGCCAATCCGGATCTGAGATCAGGCGCCGCAGGGCCAGGGCACCCCACACTTTTCCCTGGCAAGCCACTGGGATCACCAACCAAGGGCCCAGGTGGTATTCTCGCTTTTCATGGATAGCAAAGGGATCCAAAACTTGCTCGGGATCCGGCGCATGAAAAACTTGCAGCTGCTTCAAGTATTGGATGGCCACAATGTCTGGACTATCCGGGATGTGCAGGTGAAGGGCAGTGGGCAGATCAGGCGATTGGACGTAGCTGGCAACACCTAACCATACAGCCTCAGCCGGCAGGTACTGGTAAAGGGTAACCCGTGCTGCCTGTAACACTGCCCTCACTTCCCGGACTGCCACATCAAACAGGGTGGGCAAGTCGAGCGAGGCGTTGATGGCCTGAATGAGCTGGCTGAACAGCCTTTCTCGCTGCAATTGCCGCTGCAGCTTCAGCTCGGCTTGCTTACGAGGGGTGATGTTTCTAATGATCATCAGGACTTGATCTTCCCCATAGGGGGCGATGCGAGCCTGCTGATATTGGGGCTGAGGGGATCCCTCTGGGCAGGGGTACTCGATCTCTTGAGCTTGCCGGGTTGCCAAGGCCAGCTCCAGATGCTCGCGAATGGCTTGGGCTGTGGGCTCTGCCGCACCGGCGCAGGCGACCTCAGGAAACAGCTCTTCAGGAGTTTTGCCCAGGTAGTAGGCAGGGGGATGGGGGACAGAAAAATAGCTGGGCGGCTTGAACTCCAGACATCGGCCCTGGCGATCCAGACGAAGCAGCATGTCGGGCAGGGCTTCCAGGAGCTGGCGATAGTGGCGCTCTCGCTCGGCCAAGGTGATCTCTAATTGCTTGCGCTCGCTGATATCCAGGGTCACCCCGACAACCTGGCCGGGATCCCCTTTCGGCCCCAAGAGCACAATCCCCTGGGAAAGCTGCCAGCGCATCTGGCCGTCGGCCTGGTAAACCCGATATTCCACCGAAAAGTTGGGATCCCCCTCTACCGCCCTGGGCCCAGCCGTCTGCAAAGCTTCTTTCACCCTTTGGCGATCTTCCGGGTGAACGTGCTGCAAAAACACTTCCAGGGTGAAATCTTGGCCGGGATCCAGCCCGTATTTGGCCTTGCACTGGGGAGAAGCACTCAACTCCCAGGTGCGCAGATCCAGTTGCCAATAGCCCAGTTGGGTGGCTTCTAAGGCCAAATAGAGATGCTCTGGATAAAAGCTGCCGTCTCCTGGCCGCACCGGCACCAGGCGGTATCGAGTTGAAGCCATCTCCCTCACCAGATTCTATGAGCCCTGCCTCATTGTGGACAATTTTCAGAGAACCTGGGAGATCCTACTATTCGAACTGTTAGAAATTCTTAACCTTAAGCATGGCTCCAGGGTAACTCTTAGATATGTGTTCTCCGACACCAAACCTTCAACTTGAGCTGGACTTCAACTTCACGGGGAGAAGGCCTAGGGTCACACCCTGCTGATGCGACCGGGAGGCTTTGGGCCGGGCTTGTGGGAAAGGGGGGTGCCTCTGCTATAGTGATGGTCGGTTGCATTTCGGATCCCAAGTGGTGGGATCCCCCTGGCAGGTAGGGTCAGGGCAGGCTTCGAGATGTCTTTGCGCTCTTGCGAGAGTTGACGTTGCGTTGAGCTTTCTCGGTGTGATCCTGCCCTTAGCCTGCGTGAAGCGTTTTCTCTTTTTTATGCTTTCCTGTGCAACGTTAAGCCTGACGTTTAATCACAGAAAACTTCTCCTGCTCTCGAGTTTGGGTTTATCTGTAGTAAGACCTGTATTCAGATTTTCCCGATGGGTTGACGGCTTCCTGTTCGCCCTGGCGCGGCTTCTCAAGGTGCCGTTGCCCTCTTCATTTGGTTAGCGGACGGGGAAACAGAAGATTGCTAGATCTGGACAATTAGCAGGGCCGAGGTTGTCTTCACTTCCTTGGGCTTTGGCTTAAGTTTTCCTTTCCCCGGGTATCTCTTGCAAAGTTGCCCGATGTTGGCGATGGCAACAGGATAGTCTGTTTAGCCTGCTGTTAGGTTTTCTGGATTCTCTGAGTTGGGTTGATGGGCTGGCCCGCGGCATGGCGAGCGAAGGGATCCGTTTGGCCGTTCCCAACAGACTTCTCTCCATTTTCTCCTACTCAGCTCAATCATTTTCCAACCGAAGAATTCAAGGTTATTGCTGTGGTTTGTAAAGTTTCTCCCAGTTTGGATCGACATAGCCAGTCGAGTGAATCTGCTTTGCTTGGCCAGGCTTCATTGCCCCAAGGCCACCCCTTGGATCCCCTTAGCGCCGAGGAGATGCGGCAAGTGGTGCAGATCCTGCGCCGGCAACGGCCCCTCAGTTCTCAGGGGCGCTTTGTAACCATCCAGCTACAAGAGCCGGAGCGGCCTTGGATGGAAGCGTGGCAGCCGGGGCAGCCGTGGGATCGGCAGGCTTTCGTGGTGCTGTTGGATCCGGCCAGTGGCAACACCTACGAAGCCGTGGTCTCTCTGTCAACACAGCAGGTGCGCTCTTGGCAGCTCGTTCCGGGCGTGCAGCCCCCTCTGCTCGACGATGAGGTGTACGCCTGCGACCGCCTGCTCAAGGAGGATCCCCAATTTTTGGCGGCTCTGCAGCGGCGGGGGATTGCCGATGTGGATTTGGTGATGGTGGACTACTGGACGGTGGGCTACTTCGGGATCCCGGAAGAAGAAGGGCGGCGGCTGGTGCGAGGCTTTTGTTTCCTACGTACTTCCCCTTGCGACAACGGCTATGCCCGCCCCATCGAGGGGCTCTACCCCTGGATTGACCTCAACCGCATGCAAGTTGTCAAGGTGGAGGATCGGGGTCTGTGGCCCTTGCCGCCGGAGTCCGGCAACTTCGACGAGCTGTTTTTCAAAGATTTTCGCCAAGACTTGAAGCCGCTAGAAATCACTCAGCCCCAAGGGGTGAGCTTCCAGGTGGACGGCCACCACATCCGCTGGCAGAAGTGGGATCTGCGCATCAGCTTTAACCCGCGAGAGGGGCTCGTCCTCCACCAGGTGAGCTACGAGGATCAAGGCCGCCTTCGCCCCATTCTCTACCGCGCCTCGGTAGCCGAGATGGTGGTGCCCTACGGGGATCCGCGGGATCCCCACTGTCGCAAAAATGCCTTTGATGTGGGGGAATACGGCATTGGCATGCAGGCCAATTCCCTGCAGCTGGGCTGCGACTGTCTGGGGGAAATCTACTACTTCGATGCCTGGCTGCCCACTAACAGCGGTGAGCCCATGCTTTTGAAAAATGCCGTCTGTATGCACGAGGAGGACTTTGGGGTGCTCTGGAAGCACACCGACTGGCGCACGGAACGGGCGCAGGTGCGGCGCTCGCGGCGGTTGGTGCTTTCCTTTTTCACCACCATTGGCAACTACGACTACGGCTTTTTCTGGTATTTCTACCAAGACGGCACGCTGGAGTTTGAAGCCAAGCTCACCGGCATCATCAACACTTGCGCCACGTTGCCGGGGGAAGAGCCGGAGTTTGGCGTCTTGGTGGCACCCCAATTGTCTGGCCTCAACCACCAGCACTTTTTCACTGTCCGCCTCGATATGGCGGTGGATGGGCCGTGCAACTCCCTCTATGAAGTGCATGCAGAACCTCTGCCTCTGGGGCCGGATAACCCTCACGGCAACGCCTTTCGCGCCCGCTCCACCCTGCTCAAAACCGAGCAGGAGGCTAAGCAAACGGTGGATCCCTTGCGGGGCCGCTATTGGAAGATTGTCAACCCCAATCGCCACAACCGCCTGGGACAGCCGGTGGCCTACAAACTGATGCCGGGGGACAATGTCCAGCTTTTGGCCCACCCCGACTCTTGGCTGTACCGACGGGCAGGATACCTGGCCCACCACCTCTGGGCCACGCCCTACCATCCCGGCGAGAAGTTCCCAGCAGGGGACTACCCCAACCAACACCCCGGTGGCGAAGGGCTGGTGCAATGGACGCAAGCGAACCGATCCCTGGAAAACACCCGCCTGGTGCTCTGGTATAGCTTTGGCTGCAATCACTTCCCCCGCACCGAGGACTGGCCAGTGATGCCGGCTAGCTACATCGGCTTTATGCTCAAGCCCCTGGGCTTCTTTGAGTGCAACCCAGCTCTGGATGTGCCTCCTCCCCCGCCGAAGACCAAAGGCTGCTGCAGCTTTATTGACTACCCCCCTGCCTAGAGGGCGAGGATTCTTTCAAGTGCGAACAGCTTGGGCGCGACAGGAGTGAGAGGGGAGGCACTCTTCGCCCACGGGGCTTGAGACCTGGTTTCTGGGTCACCGTAGCAGGTGCCTTCCATTGCTCAGCCCCGGTCTTTGGTGCTGGGCAAAAGCTCTGCTCAGATCTGCTCAGATTGAGAGTTCACAAGCTGCTGCGAATCACAAACGAGTAGTTGCTGCCCGGTTCCAGCAGATAGTCGGATTTTTCCAGAAAACGGCTCAAGGGCTCGCAAATCAAAGCCCGCCCCACAGAAGGCTCCACTCTGAGCTCTCCGGCCCGAAAGCGCCAGCAAAAGCGCCAAGCCCAACCATTGGCGTTGACTTCCCCCTCAATGGCACCCTCTTGCCAAGAGCGGCGGGTAATTTGGATGTGGGCAGTGGTCTGAGGCAGTCGGCTCATCCGGCATCTCCCGACGGGATCCCTTGTAGGGTAGCGCGTGGCTCCCTCGCTGCCGCCAGCAGATCCAGCATGGGGAGTGAGGTATCAGAAGCTCAACCCATTGAGTGAAAGGGATCCCCTAAATAGGGTCAGTTCTTTTGATTTTCTTGATTTTCTGAGAGCGGCTGCAACAAACCCCCCAGGGTAGGGGGGCTGTTTCCTGGGCTCCTGCTGTAGGAAAAGCTGGCCAGAAGCTAGCGAGCGGCAGTTGCAAGGGTCTTCGAGGATTTTTTCTCTGGCTTTTCAGCCGCAACCTCTGCTAACAAAGCTCGCAGGCTGGGAAAAAGGAAGTGGTTCTCCTCGACATATTGCGCGCCGAACAACCCCTTCTCCGCCCAGAAAAACCGATCAACTGTATGTTCATTTCGTCGCACCAAAATAAGTGCGGGGGGCTGAATAGACTTCTCCTGAATATATTTTCGAGCAGCGGTTACAGACTTCTCCTCACCACTGTCCAAATTAAATTGAGGAATGTGATCTAAAATCTTGCGCCCTTCCAGACGACGGCGGCTCTTACGCTTTCTTCTCCTAACCAATGTAAGCCTCCTGTAGAAGGATGACCGAACAACCGCAACCGCAAAGAATATATCAGCGCTGCTTAAGAAAAGCAATAACTTTTACCCATTTTTGTTATCATCTTTTACAAAGGCAATAAAGACAGCAGTCGCCCTCAAAGCCCTTGAAGGGTTACTTATGGACGCGCCCAAAAAAATCTAATCGGGAACCTTTCTCCGAACAAAAAATCCTCCAACAATCGCCTGCAAAGAGAGCTGGCGATTGGGCGTTTGCTAGGTTAACTGCTGATATTGATAGGGGATCCACGGGCTCTGACACCTGCGAAGAAAGTCAGATGCCGATGTGGGAGATCCGCATCAAATCTGGCCCCTAGCCTAACATTAACAAAAACGATACTCAACAGAACATATACCTAAGCTCAGCTTCAAGACAACCCCCTTTGGGCTGAAGTGCTAAGTCAATTGCCAATGCTGCAAGTCTGGAGCTGCTCAACCGAGGAGAGAAAGGGGCACTCCGGTGCCGGGCTACCGTTGAACAGCGCATGTAAGACTGTACAACCAACTTCTTGTTTCTACAAGAGATCCACTGCAGATCCCCAGCATGTCCACACAGCCCTTTCGCGAGTTCATCCTGGGAGCCCTGGAGTGAGGAGTTCTGGTACCGTAGGGATTGGATGGATCCCGCCTCAGGTGCCGGCAAGCTGGAATGAGCTTGATGGGCTGCCAGGACTGCGTTGAACCGATTAGACGGAATTCAGGCATCTTGCTAGTCTGGCTTCAGGTTTGGCTGCACCTCAAGGGCTTAGGTCTATCTTGTCTGGGTTTGGGGAGTTTTGGGCATGATGAAATTCGCGTTGCTGATGGGTCTGGGACTCAGCTTGGGATCCCTGCCGGCTTGGGCACAGGGAGCAACCCCGTCGCCTGGCCCTGCTGCAACTGCTTCTCCAACTTCGGGGGAGGCTCCGGCCACAGCAACTCCTAGCCCTCTGGCATCTCCGACTCTAACCCCAGAGCAAGTCACCGATGCCCAGGTGGAACAGTTGGTGCGGATTTTGTTGGAGTTGGATCCCCTGATTCGGGAAGCGAGCGCCCAACTGCGGGAAACCCAGAACGAGGAAGAGTACGAGCAAATTATGCAGCGCACAGAAACCCAAGCCAGCCGCATTGTCGAGGAGCAAGGGCTGACAGTGCTTCAATACCGCGAATTGATGACCTTGGCGAACGAAAATCCTGTTCTCAACCAGCGGGTTCGGGCCCGCTTGCAAGAAGTTTTGCAGGAAGGGGAAGCTTCCAACTCTCCAAAGCCGGCCACCCCGACGCCTACACCCTAGGCTGAGCTGGCTTGCCTTGGCCAAAGACAGGGAGAACCCGAGGCAGCCGCAAGGTAAAGCAGGTGTGGTTGGCCTCGCTGTTGAGGTGAATGCTTCCTTGCAACAGGCTTACCCGCTGCCGCACAAGGGCCAACCCCAACCCTGTCCCCCCTTGCCGCCAGGGATCCGCGCTGGGCACCCGATAGAACTTCTCAAATACCCGCTTTTGCTCTTCCAGGGGAATGGTTACGCCGGTGTTGAGGACTTGGATGTCCAGGTGGTCGGAATGGCAGGTGGCCTGAAGGCTGATCAGGTGCCCAGCAGGGGTGAATTTACATGCATTTTTCAGCAATTCCGCCAGCACCGACTTTAGCACTCCCGGCAGGGTAAAAATGGCAGGCAGTCCTGGAGGGATCCCAAGGCTGAAGCGCTGATGGCGGCTATGGGCCTCCTGAGCAAAGGGCTCCGCGATCTGGGGCAACCACTCTTGCAGCTCCAACCAGCAGGGCCGCTGTGAACCGTTCGCGTTAGCGGGACGGAGTCCCTTGAGCACCTCTAACTGCTGCAGTTCCAGCAGATCCTCGACCAGTCTGATCTCCCGCTCACATTCGTTGTCCAACACCTTCAAGTACTGAGAGATTTTGGCCGGATCCGGGGATCTGGGAGCGCCCTGGGCAGGCAGCAGGACGGAGCTGAGCAGGCGGATGGCCATTTTCATGTTGGAAAGAGGGGTGCGCAGCTCGTGGGACACCGTGCTAAGGAAGTCATTTTTCAGGCGATCCAGCCGCTGCAATTCCTGTATCTGGCGATCCAGTTGGGCGGTGCGGGCCTGTACCTTTTCTTCCAGGGTGCGGTTCAGCTCCTGAACCTGTTGGAGCAATTCCGCCTGCCGAATGGCGATGGAGAGGTGATCGGCCAGGGCCAAGATCAGATCCTGATTGGTGGCCAGCCAACCGGGACGTGCTGTTTTCAGCTAGAACCCGCAGGAGCCCCGCACTCTATTAGTGGCTAGTGACTAGTGGCTAGTCACTACCCACTCACCACTATCCAGGGTCAGTGCCGGAAGGAATGCGGCCTTCCTTGATGAAGTACAATCGGCGCATGACCCAAGTCCTGACTATAGCTTGCAAACTCAAGGTGTCCCAGTCGCAAGCTGCAAAATTGGATGCGACAATAGATGCCTTTGTGCAGGCGTTGAACTGGGTGAATCAGAACACACCACAAAAGACAGCCAACGCCGTCAAACTGCAATCCCTTTGCTATACTACCAGATGGTACCTCAAGGCAGCTATCCAGAGTGCAGTCCACAGTGGTGATCGGGGCGGGGCCAGCTGGATTGAGTGCCGCCTACGAGCTGAACAAGCAGGGCTACCCGGTAACGGTTTTGGAAGCGGATCCGGTGCAGGTAGGGGGGCTATCCCGCACTGTAACCTACCAAGGCTATCGCTTTGATATCGGTGGACACCGCTTTTTCTCCAAGTCGGCGGAAATTGAGGCTCTGTGGACGGAGATTTTGGGCTCGGAAATGCAGGTTTGCCGTCGGCTTTCCCACATTTTTTACCGAGGTGTTTTCTTTGATTATCCAATTCGACCTACGGATGTTTTTGCCAAACTGGGGCCAGGGTTTACCACCCTCTGTCTGCTCAGTTACCTAAAGGCGCGCCTCTTTCCCAGGCCCAATCCTGTATCTTTTGAAGATTGGGTCATTAACCAATTTGGGGAACGGCTGTATCGCACTTTTTTTAAGACCTACACCGAGAAAGTGTGGGGGATCCCTTGTCACGAGATCAGCGCCGACTGGGCAGCCCAGCGGATCAAGGGTCTGTCGATGGCTTCTTTGATCCGTAAAACCTTTTTCCCCAACCGAGAGGGGGTGATCAAAACCCTGATCGATCGCTTTCGCTATCCTCGCCTAGGGCCAGGCCAGATGTGGGAGCGCGTTCAAACCTTGCTGGCAGAAGCCGGGCAGCCGGTACAACTGGATCGCAAGGTTACGGCAATCCACTGGAACCGGGCCGGAGTTCAAGCTGTACAAGCCTGTTCTCAAGGGGGAGAGACCTTTTGGGTGACCGGCGAGCAGTTCATTTCCACCATGCCGCTGCGCTCTCTGGTGCGGGCTTTGGTACCTGCAGCACCGGAGCCGGTGCGAGAGGCCGCCGAACAACTGCGGTATCGGGATTTTTTGACGGTGGCTTTGCTGGTGGATGAGCCCAACCTATTTCCAGATCACTGGATCTATATTCACGATCCCTCGGTGCGGGTGGGGCGTATCCAAAACTTCAAGAATTGGAGCGCGGACATGGTTCCGGATCCCTCGGTCACCTGCTTGGGTTTGGAGTATTTTTGCTCAGCGACGGATCCCTTTTGGGGACAAACCGATGGGGATTTGATGGCCTTGGCAACGCTGGAATTGCAGCGGTTGGGCCTGCTGGGGAGGGCAAAGGTTTTGGGCGGCACAGTCATTCGCGCCCCAAAAGCCTACCCAGTTTACAATCACGGCTATCAAGCTCACATCCAGACCATTCGAACCTTTTTGGAAGAAGCACTGCCCAATTTGCAGGTGGCAGGCCGCAACGGCATGCACCGCTACAATAACCAGGATCACGCCATGATGACGGGCCTTTTGGCCGCTCGCAACATTGTGGCGGGGGAACGGCGCTACGATGGGTGGCGCGTCAACCAAGATGCTGAGTATCTGGAAGAGGAAGATTCAACGGCAGCCCTGGCGGGAGGACGGGCGGTGCCCCGGGCCCTGGGTCACCGGAGCTAGCGGCAAAAGGGATGCCGCTGGGGGCCGGCTGCGCCATCCAACACCTCTAGGATGGCCTTGGCAGCGCGAGCCAGAACGCCGGGTTCTCCCAGGGCTGCCCGCATCGCGGCGTAGTCGGCTTGCAGTTGGGCTTTGCGTTCGGGCCGAGTTAGCAACTCCAGCGCCAGTTGGGCAATCTTCTCTGGCTGGGCCTGCTCCTGCAGCAACTCCGGGACAATGGGGCGCATCTGCACCAGGTTGGGCGGAGACATGAAGGGCACCGACACCCTCAGCCAATGGCGGGCGATCCAGAAGGTGAGGGGGTTGAGGCGATAGATCACCACCTGGGGGATCCCCAAGATGGCCGTCTCCAAGTTCACCGTGCCCGACTTGGCCAACACCAAATCAGCCGCTGCCAAGGCGAGGTGATGAGCTTTGTGGGGGGAGAAGAAGGGCAGAGCTTGGGGATCCAAAAGGGTGAGGTTGAGCCCAAGGCGGCGGGCAGCCCGCGCAATCGGGGCAGCAAAACGGGGCGAGGCCAGGGGCACCCAAAACTGTGCCTGAGGCAGGTGAGCTTGCAACAACTGAGCCGCCTTGAGCAAGACAGGCAGAACCGAGCGCAGCTCTTGCCGACGCGAAGCCGGCACCACCACCACCACCGTGGCTTCGGCAGGGATCCCCAACTGGGCTCTGGCGGCAGCACGGCTGGGCACAGCGGCCAAAATATCCAACAGGGGATGGCCCACATACTGGACATGGGCTCCTGCCGCCGCGTAGTAGCGGGCTTCCTCAGGGAAAATTGCCAACATCAGCCGCATCTGCTGGGCCAGTTGGTAGGTGAGGCGGGCGTCCTGCGACCACACCCACTCTTGGGGGGCAATGTAATAGACAGCAGGGATCTGCCGCCGTTGCAGCAGACGGGCAATGCGGCTGTTGACGCCGATGTAGTCCACCAGCACAGCCACATCTGGCGGGTCTTGGGCCAAAAAGCGGCGAATCTTCCATTCCGTCCAGAGGGCGGGGCCGATAAAGGGAAGAGCCTCTAAAATGCCAACGGAGCTGATCTCGGTAGTGCGGTGCAATAAACGGGCCCCGGCAGCAGCCATGCGCTCTCCCCCGACCGCTGTGATGCGCAGTTGAGGGCGCTGGCGCAGCAATTCTTCAATCAGATGGCCGGCCTGCAGATCCCCTGAGACCTCGCCCGTGCAGATGAACAGGTGGCTCACCAGAGCTACGCTCCCGACCCCAATCTTTAGTCATCCAGCTCTGAAGTGCTCTGCACCGGCGGATCTTCCCCCCTCCCGCGCAGGGCCGGCAGAGGGCCACGTCGTTGGGGCTGGGAGAGGGAGTCTTCCAAAAATTGCAGCAGATGTTGCAGGGATCCCGTCTCGTCCACCCACTCTTTCCCCTGTAGGGAAAGGACATGGCGCTCTCCCTCCGCACCGCTGTTACAAACGACACACAGGCTGCTGCGCAGTGTTTGCAGCGCTTTTTCCAAAGGCAACCCTGAGCGGTACAAAAATCGGTAGACCTGCCGCAGCAAGGGCAGGGATCCCTCCATCCCTTGGGCTCGCCGCAGCCCCACCAAGTTCAGACCGCGGATGCGAGCCGGATGTCCTTCCACCAACATGTAGGGGGGAACGTCGCGGTCAACCCGGCTCATTGCCCCCACCATGGCCAAGCGCCCGATGCGGGTGAACTGGTGGATCCCGACCATGCCGCCAATGCGGGCTTGAGACTCGATGTGGATATGGCCGGCCAAGGAAACAGCATTGGTAATCACCACCTGATTTTCGATGACGCAGTTGTGGGCGACATGGGTGTAGGCCATCAGCAGGTTGTAATCTCCAATCAGGGTGGCTTCCCCTTCATTGGTAGCCCGGTTGATGGTGACGAACTCGCGGATGCGATTGCCTCTGCCGATTACCACTTGAGAGGGGGCGCCGCTGTACTTCAGATCCTGAGGCTCGGTGCCCACAACTGCTCCCGGAAAAATGTGGTTGCCCTCGCCGATTTCCGTCCAGCCATCGATCACCACATGGGCCCCCACCACCGTATGGGCAGCAATGCGAACATGCTCGCCGATCACCGCATAGGGGCCAACCTGCACCGTTTCGTGCAGCTCAGCTTTCGGATGGATCACCGCAGTGGGATGAATCCGCTCCCGTGAGCGGTGCGGCGCACTTGCAGAGATGTTGGGAGTGGATCCCGCTGAAGCGAACGAACTCATTTCCGACCTAGCCAGCAACTGTGGTTACGCTCCCAACCCCGCGAAGGATCACCAAGACTTGACTCCAGGGGAGATGAGCCTTAGAGCTACGCCCCACTGTCGCGACAACATGTTTACCGTATCCCGACAGAAAGGCGCAAGCAGCCCCTGAGCCATCTTTCTATCCCAACACTTTATCTCAATTGCGAGAACACCCACACCGGAGCGCCTCCTGGATGGCCGCTGTTGGCCCATCAATCCACCAGGGAGAACATCAGCTCCCCCTCGGTTACCAGTTGCCCTCCCACCTGAGCGCGGCAGAACATCTTGCCAATGCGCCTCTGGCGAATGGTGAGCAAATCGGCGGAGAGCAGCAGTTGATCCCCCGGCAGTACCGGGCGGCGAAAGCGAACGCCATCGATCCCGGCAAACAGGGCCAAACGCCCGGCCACGTCCGGCAACTTGGTCAACACGATCCCCCCTATCTGGGCCATGGCCTCGACGATTAGGACGCCGGGCATGATGGGTCGGTTGGGGAAATGCCCTTGAAAAAAAGGCTCGTTGAAGGTGACGTTTTTCAGGCCCACCGCCCGTTGCCCCGGTTGATACTCCACAACCCGATCCACCAGCAAGAAAGGATAGCGATGGGGCAAGATCTCCAAAATCTGCTCCGTTGTGAAGACGGGGGGAGCGGTTGCCAATTGAGCGGCTGCCTCAGCCGAGAGAAGGGGAGGAGGAGAGACATCAGAGGACATGGTGAACCCACAGAGGCAGAGGACAAAACCAAATCCCGGACGGGGAGGACGGCAGGCCAGAACTCAGCCAAAAGAGCACCCAGGGAGCTGCGGAAAGGAGGGGAATGAAGCGGATCCCACCCTGGGGATCCCCTTGAAGACAAGTGCTCCGCACCGCTCTCGCAACTGAGGATGGCAGGGTTGTTGCTGCGCAACCGGATCCCTTGCTCCCCCTCACTCTTCATGGATCAGCAGGGATCCACTCTTGAGCAACTGCTCGGCCAAACGGTGGTGCAGGGCATGGCCCGCCTTGTAGGCCACAATGTGCCCCTGCAGTCGGCAGCCCAGGAGGCTGAGATCTCCTAGTAAATCTATCAGCTTATGGCGCACCGGCTCATCTGGGTAGCGCAATGGCCCCAACCACTCGGTTTGGCTACAGACAATGGCATTTTCCAGGCTGCCCCCCTGGATTAGCCCCCGTTCCCGGGCCAGCTCCACATCCTGCTGGCGGGCGAAGGTGCGGGCCGGCGCAATGGACTGGACAAAATCCGGCCTGTTCTCCCTCCAGCTCAGCCACTGTTCTCCAATCGGGCAATCGGCAAAATCGATGCCATAGGTAAAGCGGGCTGTAGGATGGGGGAGGGCGCTGACAAAGGCTTCCCCCGCCCAGACAGTGACCGGTTCTTGGATCACCCCCAGCAGGGCTGGCTGATCTTGGGCCTGGATCCCGGCCTGGGCAATGGCCTCTACAAAGGGCAGGGCAGAGCCATCCAGAATCGGCAGCTCCGGCCCCTCCACCTCGATGCGGCAGTTGTCAATGCCCAGGATGTAAAGGGCGGCCAGCAGGTGTTCCACCGTCTGCACTTGAACAGAGGGGGATCCCTGCTGCAACAGGGTGCAGAGATGGGCAGGGGCCAGGGATCCCAACCGAGCCGGGATCTCAGGGGATCCCGGTTGATCCACCCGCACAAACACCCGACCGCTGCCGGCAGGAGCTGGATGCAGACTGCAGCCAATTGGCAGGCCGGTGTGCAGGCCAACGCCTTCTAGGGCAATAGAGCTGGCTAAGGTGTGTTGCCGGCCTCTCATCGTGCTCCGCAGCGCTAGTGCAAACGCTCTTGGCCCTGGTCGAAAACGCGGTAATACAGCTCCCGATAGCCCACGCGCAGGTTGCTGCTGGCATCTGCCAACTTGGCTTTGTGGCTGCGGGTGCCATAGGCGCTGAACACCTCGTAGGTATCTCCCTCAAAGAAAAAGGAAGAGACATCGGACATCTCTTCGCCCCCCAGCAACTGCCAGCGCCCCTGGCGAAACTGCAGCCGGTAGTGGGCTTTATCCAAGCTGCCGGAAGGACGGTCGATCATGGCGTCGATGCTGCCCTCGTAGAACGGCTCGGCACCACCATTGGGGATGGATATGTCCACAGGCCACACGTCCACAGCGATATCTCGGTAGCGGCAGTTGGGCCGGTTGCACAGGCGAATCGAGCGCATGACCTCGGCAATGGCTTCCAGCCGCTGCCGCGCCTCGGCCAGAGAAAACCGCTCTGAGTCGCTATCGCGAACGAGCTGGGGCGATACCTGAGCCGGCCCTGCCAGCGATGAAGGGGCAGCCAGCGCCGGGGATCCCCAGCAGCATCCCACCAACACCAGACAAATCAAGCTCAGCCAACAACGGTATGCGGATCCCATGGATGCAATCTATGACAGAATCAAGCTCCTCTTCTCTACTCTAGGCACTCTGGGGGATCCCAACCTGATGCCGATATTACCCCACTCTGGCCCTGAACAACTGGCGCAGGTACGGCTTGTATTGGTGCAGCCGGCTGGGCCGCGCAACCTCGGCGCCATTGCCCGCGTGATGAAAAACATGGGCTTCAGGCAGTGGGTGCTGGTGGATCCCCAATGCGATCCCCTCGATATAGAAGCGATCACCACAGCCGTGCATGGGGCAGACCTGCTCCATCAAGCCCGGAAGGTGCAAACTTTGCCCGAAGCCCTGCAAGGGTGTGTGCAGGTTTTCGGGACAACGGGGCGCAGCCAAACCTACCCACCCGAATGGCAAATTCAGTCCCCCCGCCAAGCCTTTCCCGCTCTGCTGGCCGCCGGCCCTGCCGCCCTCGTGTTTGGCCCCGAAGATCGCGGCTTGAGCAACGAGGAGCTGGCCCTTTGCCATCGCCAGATCCAGATCCCCACCGATGCGACCTATCCCTCTTTAAACTTGGCCCAAGCCGTGGCCATTTGTTGCTATGAGCTGTACACCCTCGTCTGCCAGAGCCCTTCCCCTGCTCCTCCTATGCCCTCACCGCAAAGGCTTGCCCCCTTCGAGCTGCTGGAGGGATTTTTCGACCACTTAGAAGCGCTGTTGCTGCAAATTGGCTACCTGCACCCCCACACAGCCCGCCGCAAAATGCTCAAGTTTCGCGCCCTGTTCCAGCGAGCCGGCCTGACCGTAGCCGAGGTGGCCTTGTTGCGCGGGATCCTGCGGCAACTGCAATGGAGCCAGGGATGCTCTCGTCAGGAACCTCTGGAAGCAAATGCAGCTCCCGTCCCGCCGACGCAACCAGATTCCAGCAGGACCCCATCTTGACCCCAAGGCTGGGCCTCCAGCCCCGCCCTACCGCTACTGGAAGCAAGCTAGAAGGGCGGCTTCCTGCTTTCAGGCGGCGCGGAGCGCTTGTCAAGAATCTTGAGGCTTTGGCCGTGGGAGAATATCGGAGAATATCAATGCTAGAGCTTAAGGGTGGCGCGGGGATCGTAGGATTGAACCCGCTGCAGCTTTTCGTAAAGTTCTCGCTCTTCTTCGGAGATCTGGGTGGGCAAATGGATCTGCACCACCACGTAAAAATCCCCCCGTTCTCCGTTGCCTTTGGGAAATCCCCTTTCCGCCAGCCGCAACTTTCGCCCCGGCTGCATGCCAGGTGGGATCCGCAGCTTCACCACCCCATCCAAGGTGGGCACTTCCACCTGGGCGCCCAAAACCGCTTCGCTGGGGCTGATGGGCAGATCGCAGTAAACGTCGAATCCCTCTAGGCGATAGAAGGGGTGGTCTTTCAGCTCAATTTTAAGGTACAGATCACCGGCACCGCCGTTGGGGTTGGGGTGGCCTTGGCCGCGCAGGCGAATCCGCTTCCCTGGCGTAATTCCCGGCGGGATGTTTACCTCGAGCACGCGATCCCCGCCCACCCGCAGGCGACGCTTGCCCCCCTCAAAAGCTTCTGGAATGCTGATCTGGATGGTGGCCTCAGCATCGTAACTGGTGTTGCCAGTGGATCCCGAAAATCCGCTGCTGCGGTCTGCGGTTTGGCTGCGCACCCGGCCCAGCAGTTGATCGATGAAGTCTTGAAAATCATCAAATTGGCTGAAATCGACGCCACTCCCCCCAAATCCGCTCCCCCCAAAGTCTTGGCTGAAGGGGCTGCTGCTGTAGGTGTAGGCATCGCGGCTGGAGCGAAACCCGCCCTGCTGATAGTATTGGCCAAATTGGTCGTATTGCCTGCGCTTGCTGGGATCCGAGAGAACTTCGTAGGCTTCGTTAATGTCTTTGAATTTCTCTTCAGCCGCTTTGTCGTTGGGGTTGACATCTGGGTGATACTTGCGGGCTAGGCGCCGATAGGCTTGTTTCACCTCATCGGCAGTGGCCGTTTTGCTGACCCCCAAAATCTTGTAGTAGTCCTTAAAGTTTTGCATGGAGGCGTCCGCAGGCAAATCGCTGAGAGTGGGCAGAAAACCACGAGGCTAGGCGTCCCCGGCAAGGGCTCCTTCCCTCCGACCTACTGAAGAAAATGAGGAGGCGGGCTAGACGCCATCGCCCATCCCGTCCCTCCTCATTATCGGCGCTACAAGTAAGGGCGGGATCCGCCCTGGGCCCGCGGCCCACGGAGGGATCCCTGAGCAGTCACTTGCTCTCGGTGAAGTCGGCATCGATCACATCATCGCTGCCGCCGGAGGTTTTCCCTGAGCCGGGAGTGGGGCCAGAGGAGGCCCCCGGCTGTTGATACAGCTCGCTGCTCATGGCGTAGAGAGCCTCTTGCAGCTCCCGCTCTTTGCTCTGGATGGCGCTGTCGTCCTCCCGCTGGATGGCCTCCCGCAGTTCTCGCACCAGAGTCTCGATTTGGCTGCGTTTGCTGGAGGAGATCTTGTCGCCCAACTCCTTCAACTGCCGCTCGGCTTGGTAGGCCAGCGAGTCGGCCTTGTTGCGGCGCTCAATTTTCTCCCGGCGGGCCCGGTCTTCGGCAGCGTATTTTTCTGCCTCAGCAATCATGCGCTCCACCTCTTTGCTATCCAAAGTAGAGGCGCCGGTGATGGAGATGCTCTGCTCTTTGCCGCTGCCTTTGTCTTTGGCCGTCACCTTGAGGATGCCGTTGGCGTCGATGTCGAAGGTGACCTCGATCTGCGGCACACCGCGGGGGGCCGGCGGGATCCCGTCCAGCTTGAAGCGGCCCAGAGATTTGTTGTCGCGGGCCAGCTCCCGCTCCCCTTGCACCACGTGGATTTCCACAGAGGTCTGCCCATCTTCGGCAGTGGAGAAGATCTCCGACTTGCGGGTGGGGATGGTGGTGTTGCGCGGGATCAGCTTGGTGGCCACGCCGCCCAGGGTTTCCACCCCCAAGGACAAGGGGGTGACATCCAGCAACAGCACGTCTTTGACTTCGCCCGCCAGTACGCCAGCCTGAATGGCTGCCCCAACGGCCACCACCTCATCGGGGTTGACGCTCTGGTTGGGTTCTTTTCCCAGCAGCTCCCTCACCAGCCGCTGCACCGCCGGAATGCGGGTAGATCCCCCCACCAGCACCACTTCGTTGATGTCGGCCTTGGTGAGCTTGGCATCCCGCAGGGCTTGCTCCACCGGCCCCTTGCAGCGCTCCAGCAGGTCGGCACAGAGGTGCTCAAACTGGGCGCGGGAGAGCTTCAGCTCCAGGTGTTTGGGCCCATCGGCAGTGGCAGTGATGAAGGGCAGGTTGATGGTGGTTTCGGAAACGCTGGACAGCTCGATCTTGGCTTTTTCCGCGGCTTCCGTTAGCCGTTGCAGCGCCTGCCGGTCTTGCCGCAGGTCGATCCCTTCCATTTGCTTGAACTGCTCGGCCATCCAATCGACGATCTTCTTGTCGAAGTCGTCGCCCCCCAACTGCGTGTCGCCGCTGGTGGATTTCACCTCGAAAACGCCATCCCCCACTTCCAGGATGGACACGTCGAAGGTGCCGCCGCCCAGGTCGAAGACGAGGATGGTCTCGTTGTTGCGCTTGTCCAAGCCGTAGGCCAAAGAGGCTGCTGTCGGCTCGTTGATGATGCGCAGCACTTCCAAACCGGCAATGCGGCCCGCATCTTTGGTGGCCTGCCGCTGCGAGTCATTAAAGTAAGCAGGAACCGTGATCACCGCTTGGGTGACCGGCTGGCCCAGGTAGCGGCTGGCATCATCCGCTAGCTTGCGCAGCACCATGGCCGAAATCTCTTCCGGCGCAAATTCCTTGTTCAGGCGGGGGGCGTACAGTTTGACATTGCCCCGCTCGTCCCGCCGCACCTGGTAGGAGACCCGCTTGGAGTCGGCATTCAGCTCATCGTACTTGCGACCGATGAACCGCTTAACGGAGTAGAACGTGTTTTCGGGGTTGAGCACCGCTTGGCGGCGGGCCATTTGGCCCACCAGGCGCTCTCCATCTTTGGTGAAGGCGACCACCGAGGGTGTGGTGCGAGTACCCTCAGCATTGGCGATGACGGTGGGGACACCCCCCTCCATTACGGCGACAACCGAGTTGGTTGTGCCCAGGTCAATTCCTACAACTTTTCCCATCGGCTCCTTATTCTCCTCTTCTTGAGTACATTGCTTCGGTTACCGCCGCCAGCCTGTGTGAAGTAGCTTGGGCAGCCAATCTGTGAAAATCCGGCAGATGCTTGGTCACTTCCTGGGTCGATCCTAACCAGCTGGTTGGCGAGGCCAGGGCGAGAATGCCGCCCATTTCTCGGGGCTGAAGGGCAGACCGGTTACGGATCTCCGTACCTGCAGCAGCCTTGCTTTCGGTGCCGCTTGGGGTATGGCCTGGGTTGGCAGCTATTGGCAACTCTTGGGGGACTGCTGCCAGGCTAGCTCTGGATAAGCTGCAGCGCCTCCAGGCCGCGGTTCACAACGGTTGCGGCCAGGGGCAGGTAGCCCATCTCCTCGGCCAGGGCTTGTCCTTCGGTAAGGGCCCAGCGGAGCACAGCTTGCAGGGCGGCGGCCATGGCGGGATCCGAGTACCGGCGGTAGGTCAGGATCCAGGTGTAGGTGACGATGGGATACGCTCCAGGGCCAGCGGGATCCGGCACAAAAGCCCGCAGGTTTTCCGGCAGCTCAATTTCGCTCAAGGCCAGGGCCGAGGCTTCCGGGGAGGGGAGAATGAACTCGCCGCGGCGGTTCTCCAGAGCTGCCACCGACAGATCCAGCTCGCGGGCATAGACCGACTCCACGTAGCCGATCACCCCTTCGCTGAGAAGCATTTGGGCGCTCATGCCCTCGTTGCCCTTTACCCCAATGCCCACCGGCCACTCCAGCGACATGCCAACACCGATTTCTGAGGCCCAAGCCGGATCGATGGCGGCCAGGTGGCGGGTAAAGGTATCGGTGGTGCCGCTGCCATCGGAGCGGTAGCAGACGGTGATGGGCAGATCGGGAATGGTTAGCTCCGGGTTCAGGGCCAGGATCTCCGGATCCCGCCACTGGTCGATTTGGCCGCGAAAGATCTTCACCAAAACGGGTCGAGACAGCTTGAGTCCAGAAGGGATCCCCGGCAGGTTGTAGCCTACGGCAATGCTGCCTGCGGTCATCGGGATCATGACCACACCCCGCTTCACCTCGGCGATCTCGGCATCGGTCATGGCCACATCACTGGCGCCAAAGTCCACTGTCTGGTCAATAAATTGCCGGATCCCAGCGGCGCTGCCCACCGGTTGGAAATTGATCTCCACCTTGGGATCCACCTGGCGGTAATCGGAAAACCAGCGCAAGTAAAGAGGAGCCGGAAAGGTGGACCCGGCCCCGTTGATCAGCAAAACTTTGTCGGAGGACTGGCTGCCGGAGGCAGGAACGGGATCCCTGCCGCTGGGTTGGTCAGAACGGGATCCCCTTTGGCAGGCGCTCAAGGTAGCGCCGGTGGCCAATAAAGAAAGCAACACTTCTCGGCGACGGAAGCGGGGCAGTTGAGCCATGGTTCAGGTTCTCCGAGGTCACCGCCCCGATCCTTGTCTTGCCTGCGGGGCCCTGTCAAGGGTTGCCGGCGAGAGCTCTTGGGATCCCGTGCGTGGCCCACTTTCCCCAGGTGGCTGTCTTTCCCTCTGTACCATCCCCGTATTCCTCGCTACGCTTCCCAGCAAAAGTCGGGATCCGACCCAAGCTCAGAAAGGAGAGACGGAAAATGGAGAATTCAAGAGAAAAACAAAGAAAAACAGCGCAAACAAGAGATTAAGCGAGCTGAGTTCTGCGGCAGTTGCACAGAGATCCCCAAGCCAAAGCCTTGTCTGGCAAGGCTTAGCGGTTTTTGGGCCTGAGTCCCCCCGCACCAGAAAAATCTTGACATATTCTGGAATAGGGCAATATATTGTGAATTCTGTGCAGAAATCCTGCGCTGTTCACATCTCGGTATCTGGGGGACTACTATGCCGACTTTGACTCGTTCTCCCTGGACACTGCGAGACAGCGAAAAGCTCTATCGCATCTCAGGTTGGGGGGATCCCTACTTCCGTATCAACGCCGCCGGTCATGTGGAGGTGACCCCACAGGGCCTACAGCAGCAGGAACCGGGCATTGACCTGTACCACTTGGTGATGGATCTGGTGGCACGGGGTTTGCAGTTGCCTCTGTTGATTCGCTTTCCCGAGATCGTGGCCGACCGCATGCGGCAAATTTGCGAGAGCTTTCAGCAGGCCATCCAGCGCTTTGGCTACCCCAACGTCTATCGGGGGGTTTACCCCGTTAAGGTGAACCAGCAGCGCCACCTGGTGGAGGAAGTGGTGAAGCACGGTCGCGCCTACCACTTTGGCCTGGAGGCGGGATCCAAACCGGAGCTGTTGATTGCCCTGGCTCTGCTGGATACTCCTGGGGCTTTGTTGATCTGCAACGGCTACAAAGACCGCGACTTTATGGAGACGGCCCTCTTGGCCCAGCGGCTGGGGCGCACCCCGATCATCGTTTTGGAGCGGCTGCAAGAGCTGGAGCTGGTGCTGCAGGCTGCCGACCAACTGGGCATTGACCCCATCTTGGGGGTACGGGCCAAGCTCTCCGCCCAGGGCAGTGGACGCTGGGGCACCTCGGCTGGGGATCGGGCTAAGTTCGGCCTCACGGCCACCGAGATTTTGCAAGTGGTGGAACGGCTGCGGGAAGCGGGCAAGCTGCATTGTCTACGCCTGTTGCACTACCACATCGGCTCCCAGATCTCGATGGTGAGCGTGCATGGACGGGCCGTGCGGGAGGCCAGCCAAATCTACATCGAGCTGGTCAAGCTGGGGGCCCCCATGGGCTACCTGGATATCGGCGGCGGCTTGGGGGTCGATTACGACGGATCCCAGTCCCCCAATCCTTTTTCCCAGAGCTACAGCATGGAGGACTACGCCGCCACCGTGGTGCAGACCGTGCTCACCGCCCTGGAACCCCACGGGATCCAGCCGCCGGTACTGGTGACCGAAAGCGGACGCGCCCTCATGTCCCACCAGTCGGTGCTGGTGTTTGACGTGCAAGATGTCAACGCTGCCAGCCCCTACCCGATGCCCACCCAGCTCACTTCCGATGCGGAGGTGATCCAGAAGCTAAACCAGCTTTACTACCAAATCCAGCCCGATACTCTGGTGGTCAATTACCGCCGTTGTCAGGAGCTGAAGGAGGCCGCCCTGCGCCAGTTCACTGAGGGATCCCTCAGCCTGCAGGAGCGGGCCGAGGTGGAACGCCTGTTTTGGAACTGCTCCGACAAGATCTGCACCTTGGCCTACGAGCAGCACCAAGCGGGGCATCCGGTGGCGGTGGATCTCTTGGATCTGGACGAAATGTTGGCCAGCATCTACTACGGCAATTTCTCTCTATTCCAATCCCTGCCGGATAGCTGGGCCATCGACCAGGTATTCCCCATCATGCCGATTCATCGTCTGGATGAGGAGCCACGCCAATGGGCCACCCTGGCCGATCTCACCTGCGACAGCGACGGCAAGATCAACCGCTTCTTCGGCGAAGACGGGCAGATCACCTCGGTCTTGCCGCTGCACGACCCCAACGGACATCCCTACCTGCTGGGGGTGTTTCTGGGGGGCGCTTACCAGGAGATTCTCGGAGATCTGCACAACCTGTTTGGCGATACCAACGCGGTGCATATCCGCTCCCGCCCCGGCGGCTACCACGTTTCCCAAGTCATCAAGGGGGACACCATTGGCGAAGTGCTGAGCTGGGTGCAGTACAACAGCGAAGATCTGGTGGAGACCCTCCACCACGCCACCGAAGCCGCCCTACAACGGGGGCAGATCAGCCTATCCCAGGCCCGCGCCTTGCAACGGCACTTTGAAGACAACTTGCGGGCCTACACCTACTTGCACTGAAGCTGGGTTTTTTCTACGAAACCCTTGAAACCAGAAAGGGATCCCGGTTTAGGCCGGGATCCTTATCTCTCTGCATCTGGAAGTTTGGGATCAAACTTGGCCGGTTACAGGCGCACTGGACTGTTCAGGGTCAAGTTAATCGTTTGGTTAGGGCGCAACACCACGACTTGAGGTGCTGTGATATTGCCCACCGCCACTCCGGCTCCGGCTCCGCCAATGACCCCTAAGGCAGAAACGCCTCCTGTGAGCAAGCCCAGCACCGTACCCCCCACAGCACCAATGGCTGCATCTTGAGCAATCGCTTCGGCAGAATAGTGGCGCGGGTCTTTCTCAGTGTGGATCAAATCAGTGGATCAAATCAGAAGACATCTGCACCGAGTAAAGTCGCCCATTGGCAATCAAAGCCGTGCCGAAGAACCTGGCCCCTCCCTGAGTCGGTCGTAAGCTGCCTCGCACCTCGCTGCCTGCTGGGATTACCAATTGGCCGCTGCCGTTGTAGATGTCCTGAGCCACCCGCAGGGTAAGTGGGTGGGTGCTGTTGGGGCTGAAGTACTGGGGCTCTTCTCCCTTGAAGCTTTGGACGGGAATGATGGTGCCCGGCTGCAGTTGGCGCACTCCCAAATCAAACAAGTGCTGGGCAGAAGCAGATGGCATTGTCAACAGACCCATGCTGGGGATGGCTAAGCCAATCATCGCTGCCGAAAGAACACGAATGCTCATAAAAATTCTCCGGTAAATGTTCGATTAAATGTTCGATCAAGATCCCAACGGAAACACAAGCCCTTGCGGGCCATCTTAAAGATCAAGCCCGACGAACGAAGCCAATTAACGCCAACAAAACCAAAGCCCCAATCGTGGCCATCAACAAGCTTCCCAACAGGCCCGTAGCCGACAGGCCAAGTAAATCCAAGTAAATCGAAGAGGAATCCTCCAAAAAATGCCCCGCAAACACCAACAATTATGTTGCCTATCAAGCCAAAGCCATAGCCGCGTCGGATATTTCCTGCCAGCCAACCCGCCAGGGCTCCGATTAGGAGAAACCAAAGTATGCTGTTCATAGAACCTACTTCCTCAAGGTATGCCGTTCCTACAGATTACCCCTTGTCGCAAGAAAATAAATGCTCCAAGAACCAACCTTCTATACACTTGGCACACTTGACGCCCACTTGACAAATTGGTAGCCTCTGCCGAGAACAGATCGTTATTTGTCTTTTAATATACAGACTCTATAGATTTAATAGACTGACTCTATAGAAAAGAAGATGGGAATTTCATGAATGCTAGAAAGGGATCCCCTGCTTGCTGCAGCTTCACAATACCTAAACCTCAAACAAAAAAAGACTGGCAGTGTGAGGTCTACCAGTCTGAGTCAGTTCCCTGTGAGTGAGCTGATGCCGTCGTTGCCAACGTCTTCAACCCGATTCCCAGTTTGTGTTGCTTTTTGCCATTTCGAAGTGATTCAGATCACTTGAAACTTGAGGAGCCCGCAGCTTTGGCAAGCACTCCTGTCCTGATTTCTTCGTACAGGGATCCCCCATCCCCACCCCTATGAACCCTGAGGCGACAAAGGGAGCATCTCAAAACCAATCAAAACAAAGGCAACTGCTCCTCTTCCACTGGGGCAAGGCTTGAAGATCCCAGCTCCTCCCAGTTGGGGGCCCAGTCTTGTAAAGGATCCACATATTCCTCCAACAACTGACGGGCCGCGGCCAGCAAATCGTTGTGCAAGGGGGCCAGATCGCTGCGGTCGGCCAGATACTGCTCCAGAGCCGTCAGGGGCTCAAGTCGGCTGGGATCCCATCCCGGCAGACGGATGCGGCTGGGGCTGACCACTTCTGGGGCGATGGTGTAGCTAAAAGCAGGGGCAAGAGCGTTGTGCAGAGCCCGCTCATCAATGCACTCTAGCTGGTCGGGCCGTATGCGGTAGATCAACCGCAGGATGGAGCCGGCCACGGGGGCCTTGGCGATGGCGGCCAGCAGCTTGGACTGCGCCTGCTGGGGTGGATCTGCGCTCAGATCCAGGCGAATGGTGTGAAAGGTACGGGTTGGCAGGGGCAAAAATTCATAGCTGGCCCCCGTAGGGGTGACTTCCACCAGCACACAGCCTTTTTCCTCTTTTTCTTCGCCAAAATCCACCCGCTCAATGCTGCCGGGATAGAGCATCAAGGGATCCCGACACAGCACCTGGTGACGGTGTACATGCCCCAAGGCAACATATTGATAGGCAGGCCGAGCCAGCAGCGAAAGGGGCACCGTAAATCCTCTGCCCACCGAAAGATGGCGTTCTGCTCCGTAGCGGGCTGTCTCCACCATGACGTGAGCCAACAAAATCGCCGGGATCCCTGGCTGCAGGGTGCGGATCTCCCCTTCTAGGGCTAGGCGGAGGCGCTGCAGGAGCTGATGCGCGAGGATTTCCCCTTCAAGCGCCAAGCTTTCCTGTTGGGCGAGTAGAGCAGAGCGACTCAGCCAAGGTAAAGTGGTCACCTGCACCGGGCCACCGCGAGTTTCGATCCGATGAGTTTCCAGTCTGTCCCCCACAATAAAGCCTGAGACCCCCAAAGCGCGGTAGATAGCCAGGCTGTTGCCTCCCTGTCCCTGCCCGTACTGATCGTGGTTGCCCACCAACAGGACGGTTGGGATCCCTGCATCGGCC
Organism: Thermostichus sp. OS-CIW-30; assembly: GCF_054060215.1. NCBI lineage: Bacteria > Bacillati > Cyanobacteriota > Cyanophyceae > Thermostichales > Thermostichaceae > Thermostichus > Thermostichus sp. OS-CIW-30. The sequence continues at coordinate 67,511 of NZ_JBSSCZ010000017.1, forward strand.
AGGCGGCGAAACTGTTGGGCAAAAAGCTCTTGATGGAGAGGGGGGGGTGTCGCATCGGGGAAAGCATCGCCCCCAAACAACACCAGATCCACCGCTTGGTTGAGAGCATGGTCAATGCACAAGCGCAAAGAAGCTACAAAATCTTCCAAACGGGTATTCAGGCCGGTAGCTGGGTTAATGTGGCCGTAGGCAAGACCACTGCCCAGATGAATGTCGGAAAGATGTAGCAACCTTACCATCTTGGGCGCTCTTGGAGACTTTGCAGCTCTCCCATCTGTTGGGATAAACCTTGCCGTTCGCGTTAGCGGGACGGAGTCCTTTGGTTGCCCAGAATGGCAAACCCAGGGTTGAACAATCTTTGCTTAGGCTTGGCGGCGGGGCCTGGCTCGATCCAAACGCAGAGGCCGGCCCATGAATTCCTGCCCGTTCGCGCTCTCGATGGCTTCGTCCTCCTCAGCTTCGGTTGCCAGATCCACAAACGCGAAGCCTCGTGTCTGACCTGTCTCTCGGTCTATCGGGATTGTAACCGACTTAACGTTCCACCTCTGCTGGAAGAAAGCTTTCAGTTCTTCTGTTGAGGCTTTATAGTTTAGGTTCCCCACAAAAATGGTCATGGCAATTCAAGCAAAGTAAGTCACCAATCAGCAAGGGTGGCAACAAAGCTCCAGAGTACTTCACTTCTATCATGGAGCCCTGCTAAGTCGCACAACGTGAAAGGATGTAAAGGGATCCCTGCCGGAAAATCTTCCCCCTTCCCCATCCAAAATGCACCTTTGTCCAACTTGACGGGCCTGTACTTTTTCTGCCACTGGGTTGAGGTTCTCTGCCCTCGCCTCGGCCAAGCTCCCTTCCGGCACGTCGAGATCCGGCATCTTGTCACGTTGTTGCGATTTGTTAAGATATGTATTATCCTGCTTGCACTACCTGGCCAGATCTGCGCTGTTGGAACTCTTTGCAGACCTCTCTACCTGAGCACCCTGAGGTGATAATGATGGATGAAACGCTAGGGCTCTCTTTGGAGCAGCAATTTCGCCAGCGGGCTTTCGAGACCTTGGTTTCTCGCATGAGCCCCGAGCAGGCCAAAGACATTTTGGTCAAACTGCACAAGCAAATGCTGTTGCAGGAGGCCACTTACCGCCAACTGCTGCGTCATTCCCTCAGCGCCTGATGCACGCCCTTTCGCTTCCCACCTGGTGGATTCACATTGCCAGCGTCTTGGAGTGGATCGCTGCTATTGTGCTCGTGTGGCAATTTGGGGAGCGGGTGGGCCAGCCCGAATGGCGAAGTTTGAGCTGGGCGATGCTGCCCGCTTTGTCGGGGGCAATGTGCGCAATCACCTGGCACTGGTTTGACAACGACCCCAAGTTGGACTGGGTGGTCACTGCACAGGCCAGCTTGACCTTGCTGGGCAACTGTACCCTGGCTTGGGCTGCCTACCGCATTTGGCGAGCTGAGAGAGCCGACGAGCCTGCACAGGAGGGGGATCCCAACTAGGCGATGAACAGTTTATTTGCCCTCTCTCTGTTCCCTTACTTGGTCTTTTTATTCTTTCTGTCGCGGCTGCGCCGGATCCCACGTTTGGCCTTGGTTGGATTTTGGCTGCTGTTGCTATTTGTTGCCGTCAGCATCCCGGCAGGGCTGTACGCTCAGGTTCACTACGGCACTTCCCTGGCCAACGTGGATCCCTTGCATGGAGGGGCAGAGGCTTTTCTCACCCTCTCCAATATTTTGGTGGCCTTGGGCTTTAAGCAGGGAATTGACCAACAGGCCCAACGACTTCCAGAGGCTGGCGACGGCAACCCTGAGCCATGATCATCCCAAACAGGTCCCTACCCCCTCTTCAAAATCAAAAAGGAGAAGAGAGTTAGGCAACAGTGGTTTCGGCGCAACTGGGACTGAATGTAGAATGGGGATCCAGGCCTGATACCTGCTGTTATTCTGTGAGATCTGCCAGATGGTGGCTACCCTTTCTGTTGCCGTTCCCAAAGTGAAGCTGAAGCATCCGCCCCTGCACATTTATCGCATGGGGGACAAGGTGCTGCGGCAGCCGGCCAAGCGCGTTAGCCAGGTCAATGAGGAGATCCGCCAGCTTGCCCGGGACATGCTACAGACCATGTACAGCTTTGATGGGATTGGTCTGGCGGCTCCGCAGGTTGGCATTCCCAAGCGCATGATTGTGGTGGATCTTTATCCCGATAAGCCGGAGGTGCCACCGCTGGTGCTGATCAACCCGGAGATTCGCGAGTACATTGGCGAGGCCGTTGCCGGGCAGGAGGGTTGCCTGAGCATTCCGGGGGTGTTTTGCGAGGTCGTGCGCCCAGAAGGGATTGTGGTTTCGTTTAAGGATGAAACGGGGCGGCCCCGCACCCTTCGAGCGGACGATTTGCTGGCGCGGGTGATCCAGCACGAAATCGACCACCTCAACGGCGTGTTGTTTGTGGATCACGTGGAAAACGAGCTGGTGCTGGATCAAGAGCTGCGCAAACACGGCTTCCAGATGCAGGATGTGCAACGCAAAGGCAAGCCCTCTGCTGTTCCCCGTTGAAGCCTTTCCAGACCGGTCCGGACGACTGTCGGTTTGGTTTAGTGTTGCAAGCGCTGGGCCAAGAGCTGCTCCTCAAGGGCGGCAATGCGGTTGTAGGCAGCGGTTAACTGGGCGCTCAAGCGCTGTATTTGGGCTTCGGGGGCCAACTCATGCCCCATGCTGCGGTTGCTCACCACGGTGGGTTCATCATCCAGCAGGAAGTTGTGGCTGCCATCTTCCACCAAGTCTGAGATTAGAACGCTGTAACGGGAGGGGGCGGGGGTGTTTTTTTTGGCTTCCTGGGTAGCCAGGAGAACAGCCACCACCTGCTCGGGCATCCGCTCGATGGCAGCTTTTAGCTCCTGTATTTGCGACTCCAGACGCTCAAGGTAGTGCTGCACTGCTTCGCTCATAGCTGCCCCAGTTTTCGACTACCTTCATTGAAAAAGGCAAATTTCGGATCCCCTCTTCTTCCCCCAGATCATTTAACGATTGCTTCCGGGAGGTGTTCCCCGAAACTCCTAGGTTCTCTCACAAGCCACAATTGAGGTGTGCATTTTCCGGAGATTTTGGTTTTCCGGTCATCCATTTCCGAAGCAAAAAGCTGTGCAGATGCAGGATGCTGTTCAGGGATCCCGACCGCGGGGCTATACCTTGCCGGTTTTCGCCGTTGCTTCGGCCAGGGCTGCTCTTCACCACCTTCTGGGGATCCCTTTGGAGAAGGAAGGGGGGCGCTTGGTTGTTGCGGTGCAGGCTGAGCCCCAGTCCCTTGAGGCTCGGATCCACATCCCGGTGGAGCAGGTAGCTGCCTTGGAGAAGACAACAGCTCTGGCCATTACCCGCTCGGATCCCGGCCCCCACCTGGATCTCACCCGCGACACGCCGGTCTGGGCTTGGGTGAGGTTGGAGGAGAGGGATCCCGAGGATCCCCCCTTGATCTTGGAAGCCGGGGAAGGGCTGGGGCGACGCACCGATGGCAGCCCGGCCATTTATGCCTATGCCCGCCGTTTGTTTGAGATCAATCTTTTGCCCGGGATCCCCCCCGATTGCCGGTTGCGGGTTCGCATTATCTTACCTGAAGGAAAGCTGCTGGCCGAGCGCACCTCCAATGCCGCTTTTGGGGTGCTGGAAGGGCTGGCCCTGTTGGGAACGCGGGCGGAGGTGGAGCCTTCCTCAAGTGTTGAGAGCTTAGAGCAAGCCCGCCAAGAGCTGCAACAAAAGTTGGAGCGGCACAAGCATTTGATCTTTTGCGTGGGCAGCCATGGGCAGCAAGTGGCGCTGGGGCAAGGGATCCCGGAAGACCAGATCCTGCGAGTAGCCAATTGGATCGGGCCGCTGCTGGTGGAAGCGGCATTGCGAGGGGCAGACTCGATTCATTTGATCGGCTACCACGGCAAGTTGATCAAGCTGGCGGGGGGCATTTTCACCACTTCCAGCCATGTGGCCGATGCCCGCCTGGAGATCTTGGCGGCAGCCCTCATCCGCTGCGGGGGAACAGCCGAGCAGGCGCGGCAGGTGCTGGAGCTGAGGACAGTAGAGGCAGCGGTGCACCATCTGGATGGCCTTGGCTGGGCAGCACCCGTGATGCAGGAGTTGGCTCGCCAAATCCTGGAGCGAGCCACAGGCTATGTGCGAAAGTATGCCGGTCGATCCCTGCTGTTGGCGGTGACGTTGTTCGACCGACAGGGGCAAATCTGCGCCCAGGTGGGGATCCCATAATGAGGTCATTTCGATTGAGACGAGGACATTGCAATCCCCCCGGATCCTCAACCATTTTTCTCCCGAAGTGTCTTAAGCGCTCCGTGCCGCCAAAGGCAACCACCCCCGGCTCCTCTCCCTTTAGTCCGTGCTTCAAAAGTCAATCCCTCTGCTCGAAACCCGCTGAGCAACGGTGGATCCCGGCCAAGACCACATAGGAGAGCGTTACGGCTGAGGAAGCAGATCCACTTTCCCAGCCACTGCCAATCAGACTCAGGTTGGCACTAGGATCCCACACCTAGTTCCCGGAGATGTTGACACTATCCACCTGCCAGCGAGTGGCCGAGCCGGAAGCTGTACCAGAAGAGCGATAGCGGAAGGCAATGTAAACACGGTTGGAAGGCTGGATCCCAGCCAGAGAAATCGGGCCGGAGTCGACGAAGCTGCCCGTAGAGAAAGTGGGAAGCGTCGTGGGCCTCGGTGTCGGTGTGGGCGTCGGCGTCGGTATGGGCGTCGGTGTCGGTGTTGGGTCCGGAGTCAGGACCAAGCCAACGAGCACCGGATCGTGGTCGGAAGAGCGGAAGGGATCGCTGGCGTAGAAGAGGCTCTGCTGAGAGGGACTCTTGAAGCTCGTGGTGTAGTCCAGGCTCACTGGCTCGTCGGCGTTGATGTGCCACTTGACCGACCCGGTCACTTGCGGCCTCAAGCTGGCGTTGGCCAAGGCGTGATCCAGGGATCCGAACTGACCTTGGAAGCTGAAGGAAGAGTCGTAGGGGGTGTTGAGGTTGGTAAATCCGCCCTCCTCCAAGACTTTGATCGGGTCTTCCTTGGCGTAGGCGTTGAGATTCCCGATAATCAGCACATCCGGATCGGTGGAGCCGGTGGGGTTGGTGGACAACCAGTTCAGGATTTCCTGGGCAGCCCGCCTGCGGTTGCCGTTGCAATTGCCCTGGAAGGGATCGTTGTCGACAGGATCACAGGGGGATCCCTTCGACTTCAAGTGGTTGACCACCACCGTGAAGATGGCGTTAACGCCATCTGCGTTGTTGAACTTCTGCCGGAAGGTGACGGCCAAGGGAGGGCGGTGGCGACGAAGCGAGGGATCTTGGGTGAATTCCCCGGTATCCAGAAAGGCGGGGTTGGTGCCAGGCGCAATTTCAACCGTAGCCGGCTTATAGATGAAACCATTGGTAATGGCATCACCGCCTAGGTTGGCTACCCCTACATCCACAAAAGCGTAGGTTCCCGGCCCCATGACCTGGTTGAGACCGTTCACCAAATCTTGGATGGAGCTGTTCGGGCCATAGCCGTCGTTTTCCAGCTCGTTCAGGCCCACAATATCGGCGTCCATGCGGCGAATCGCCTCGATGATCTTGTCCCGCTGGCGGGTGAACTCTGCGGCGTTCCTGGCCCCTCGACACTCGGAATTGTTGGGGAAGCAAATGTTGCCGAAGGTGTTGAAGTAGTTGGACAGATTGAAGCTGGCCACCTTCAGGGATCCGCCTACCAGGGGTGGAGTTTGCGGGCGAGGGATGACGGACTGAAACGTCGGCAAGTTGCTGGGATCGTTGGGGTGGATGCGGTAGTCGATGGTCGCATCCACGTCGCCAGCGACGTTCCGGCCCGGTAACTGAGTCATGATCCCGGTGATGTTGCTGACGAGATCGCTGACGCGCACAGTGTTAGCCGCGCTCAGGCCACCCGGAGTGGGGTAGATAACCGGATCTGGGTTTTGGGTGAGCAGCCGGTCATCAATGCGAATCCGCTTTCGGTCGTTTTCCGCTTGAATGGCAGCTGCCTGGCTGGGATCCGCAATTTGCGTAGGAGTGAACAACTTGAGCTCTGTGGCCACACTCAGCTCCCCGTGGCGTCCCAGCAAGAAGGAGTCGGTTACAAACAGGGGCTGATTTCCAAATGTGACCAGCATTCCTTCCAGAGCTTCCCTTTGCTCCGCAGTCAGCGGTAGAGAGATCTGCACTGGGGCCGGCAACGGATTGTCAGAGCTACAGACAGTAAAGCTGGTGACGTTGGAGAGCTGGGTTTGCTGGCGGAACTCAGCAACCGTTCCGGTCACCTGAACCCTATCTCCAAGCCTGACGTTATTAGCTGTGCCACTGAAAACGAAGATGCCATCTGATGTGGCGGGATTCCCGTCACCATCATCTTGTAGGTAGTAGCCCTGGAGATAGGTTTGGCCAGCCACCCCCTCATCTTCAAAGTCTCCTACTACGATTCCAGAAACCGTGACTGTTTGGTTCACCAGGGGGGAAGTGAAGCCAGTGCCCTGGACAGTGCCAACTGGGATCAGGTTGGCGTTGGGATCACAGCCTCCCGGCGTGGGCGTCGGTGTTGGCGTGGCTGTGGGTGTTGAAGTCGGGGTCGGTGTGGGCGTCGGTGTTGGCGTGGCTGTGGGTGTTGAAGTCGGGGTCGGCGTGGGCGTCGGTGTTGGCGTGGCTGTGGGTGTTGAAGTCGGGGTCGGTGTGGGCGTCGGTGTTGGCGTGGCTGTGGGTGTTGAAGTCGGGG
>NZ_JBSSCZ010000018.1:0-70331 GCF_054060215.1 Thermostichus sp. OS-CIW-30
TCGGGCCTGTTTTGTTCTCTGGTAGAGCAGAGCAGGCTCAGGGCTACTGAAAGCCCGCTCCGTACCGCTTAGCGGTCGGAGCCGGGTAGTTTACTTGCCCCGATCACAAGAACTTTGTCCCGCTGTCGCGAACGGTTAGGATCGCAACGCTGACTCAAACCTACACTGCACCCCCATGTTGCCATGCAGCGCCAACGCGAACACAGAGCATCGCTGGCTCTGGCGTGACCAGCCCATTCGCTACCAACAGTCGGGATCCACAGGCCCAGCCGTGTTGCTCATCCATGGCTTTGGGGCCAGCAGCGACCATTGGCGGAAAAATTTGCCGGAGCTGGGGCAGCACTGTCAGGTGTATGCGGTCGATTTGTTGGGGTTTGGGGGATCCGCCAAGCCCCTGCCGGGATCCCCTTTGCCCTACACCTTTGAGACCTGGGGATCCCTGGTGGCAGACTTTGTCCGAGAGGTGGTGGGCCAGCCAGTCTATCTGGTGGGCAACTCGATTGGCTGCATTGTGGCTTTGCAGGCGGCGGTTCTGGATCCGGCCCAGGTTTTAGGGGTAGCGATGTTGGATCCCTCGCTGCGGCTGTTGCACGAGCGGAAACGGGGCCAGGTCTCCTGGCTGCGCCGCCGGTTCACCCCTTTGCTGCAATCCCTGCTGGGGTGGCCCCCCTTTGGTCGTTTCTTCTTTGCTCAGGTGGCCCAGGCTAGGGCCATTCGCAATATCCTCCTCCAAGCCTACGGGCGCAAAGAAGCGGTTACCGAGGAGCTGATCCAGCTTTTGCTCAAACCCGCTTTGGAGCCGGGGGCGGCAGAGGTCTTTTTGGCCTTTGTGCGCTATTCTCAGGGGCCTTTGGCTGAAGATCTCTTGCCTCAGCTCACCTGTCCCGTCTTGATCTTGTGGGGGGAAGCGGATCCCTGGGAACCCATTGCTCTGGGGCGGGCCCTGGCAGAGTTTCCTTGCGTGGTGGGGTTCATCCCATTGCCGGGGGTCGGCCATTGCCCCCAGGATGAAGCCCCCGAGCTGGTCAACCCGCTGCTGTTGGACTGGATCCGGGATCCCACCCGAAAACCTGAGAAAGGACTCCATTCTCTCCCCCCAGAAGAGGGGAGCTAGGAAGCGGCGCAGCAAGAGCTTCCCTGGGCTCAAGGATGGCGCGGGCTGCCCTTGGAATTCTCATAATCTACGCCCGACCAAGGTGCTCCAGTTGATCCAGGTTGGGGCCCCTCAGCCGGAATGCATGGCCAAACCCCTGGATGAAGCTACCAGTTTTGGGGACGATCTGACAGAAGTGAAAATCCGCCAAGCCCAGGATCATCTCGGCAATCTCGTACTTGGCGCGATAGAGGGCCTCAAACCCCTGCGCTTGCGCCTCTTCGCGGCTGAGAAACTGGGCTTCTCCGCTCACCATCACCCGCGACAGGGCATGGTTACTGCGGGGATCCCCTGGGGTGGGCGGCTCGTGGATGAGTAGCGCGGCCCGGGGATCCGCCCGCAAAGCCTGGGTGTGGGCAGAAAGATCGCTGATGACAATGGCAAAGCGCAAGGGATCCCGCTGCACCACAAAAGGCACCAACGACACCGCCGGGGATCCCTGCTCCAGCACCGCCAAGCTGGCCACCGGCTGGCCATCCAGCAGCATATTTAACTGTTCCAGCACCGACATGGTTGTCCTCCAGTCCCCTTGCTATTATCAGCTCCCCTGTACTGGGACAAGAGCCACAACCCTGCTTACAGGCTGTTCCTGGCCTGGTTGAACTCTGCCCGGCAGCTCGGAGCGTTGGGCATTAACGTTGTAAATAAAACTTTACAATCCTACGCAAAGCGAGCTACGCTGGGAAAGAAAGCACGAGGAGAACCCTATGACCCGATATCGCTCCGTCGTCGTCGAAGAAGGCGGTCGGCTGAACAACTACGCCATTGAGCCAGAAATGTATGTGGATAGCACCCCCCGCGTGGGCTTCACCGACTATGCAGAGCGCTTGAACGGGCGCTTGGCAATGATCGGCTTTGTTGCCCTGATCCTGTTTGAAGCTCTGTCTGGTACCACCCTGATTGGCTGGCTGCAGTCCCTGGGCCGATAAGCCAAAGAACGCTTCCTAGGAAGAGGGCTGTCTCTAATCGCCGATTGACTGTTCGCGATAGTGGGACGGAGTCCTCACTTTGTTGCACAATTCTCTACAACCTGATGTGCAAACGCTAGGCAGTTGTGCGAGTGTGCAGGGAGCGGGTGGTTAGGTTTATGTTTCTAGACCCCAGCTACCGTTTGAAATGTACCCCAAGCTCTGGGGGAAGTGACATACTCCCATCACTGACCCTACGGGTACAGTGTGGGCTTCTCGCTTCATTGGGGAGCCTACGCAAGAACCCTCTGCGAGCAGACACGGGATGTCCCACCGCGTAGCTGCACCAGATTCCGGCAAAAGCCGTTTTGTGCAACTACTCTCACCATACACCATGTGGGGGTATCTGTATCCCGACACTGACGCTACGGGTACAGTGCGGGGCTTAGCTAACCCCACACCCCGACAAGCTAACGCCTGTGGAGACTCCTCTGGCGGGGTGGTAGGTCTAAAACCTACCGCTAGTCAAGGGTTGCTGAAGCAGGAAGAAAGCAACAGCGCTGAGCAAAAATCTGTTCTGTTCAGTGCTGTGTAGGTCTTTCAGAGCGGCATCTCCCAGTGCAGCTCGACATGGGTATGGCCTTCCGGGGTGCGGGTGCGGTGCCAAGATCCCTTGGGTAGATAGCGGGCGATGGTGTTCATGGCCTTGCTGCCGTAGCCGCCGCTGAGGCCGGGAGCGTACTCGATACCATCGTTGACCACGGAAAGGCAGCAGTGGCGCTCCGTTTGGGCCAGCGACACCTTGACAAAGGAAGCATTGCCTTTGGGGGGTTGTACATGGGCGATGACATTGCCGATGGCCTCCCGCAAAAAGCGCAAGATGTCTTCTCGCTGATCAAACCACTCGCCGGTGTTGGGCTCCTGCAGAGGTTGCAGTTGGCGCTCCACAGACAGCGTCAGGCTGCCCGCTTGGATCAGCTCGTCCAGATAGATCTCGATGCCGCGATGCAACCCCTCTCGCAAGCTGGGGGAGATGCGCAGCTTGGCGGCTAGGGTGCGCACATCGTTGAGCTGATTCCGGATCCCGCGTCCGATCCTCTCCAGTTGCTCGAGCAGGTGGTCGTAGACGGTGGGATCGGGAGCTTTTCCCTGGTGCTGCTGCCATTGCAAGCTCTCCAAGTTGTCCATCACCACCTTCAGCTCCTGCAGCTCGCGATCGTGAATGTCGGTGGCTACTCGGTAGAGCAGCTTGCGAGCCTGGTCAATGGCGGCCTCCTGTTCGGCTCGGCGCAGGCGCTCCAGTTCCTGTTGCTGGGCCAAGAGCCGTTCTTGATTCTCCACAATGACCAAAGTGAGCAGCAGGCTCACCCCCGTTAGCCCACTGGCCAGGGCCGGCAAGACGAGAGGCCAAACCCAACGCCCCAGTAGAAACTGGGCCACAGCCCACCCTTCGTAAACGGCAAGCCCCACCACAGGCCGCAGGAGAAACTGCTGTTGCTTCCAGCCCCAAGGGCTCAAAAGTGCTCCGCACCGCTGACGCGAACGTAGGGGGGGACGATAAAGCACCAAAAGCAGTCCCGTTCCCACTCCCAGCAGCAAGACCACCGCAACCGCCACCCCCCCCGGCACGGATTGGTAGACCTCCCCGGTGAGCAGGCTGGAGAGGACTTGCGCCTGCAGCTCCACCGCCGCAATCTGGGATCCATCCGCAGTCCGCACTGGGAAGGTTTCGGGGTAGCCGCCCACAAAACCCACCAGGACAATTTTGTCCCGCAATTGGTCGGCAACTTCGGGATCGAGGGGAGGGATCCCTTCTTGGCCGCGGCAGGCTTGGCTGGGGTTGATCATCGGGGCAACAGACCCGGATCCTGCCTGGAGAACAGCTGGAGGGCAAACCCGTTCGATGGGGATGATGGGGATCCCGTGCTGGGATCCGAGGGGGTTGAATTGGATCGGCTGCAACCCCCGCTCGCGAAACCAGCGGCTGGCCCGCTCCGGGTCGTATTTGGCAAAAGCCAGAGCCTCGACCGAGGCGAACATCTGCTCCTCTTGGCTGTCGCGGCGCAGGTAGAGCCCCCGCAACTGGGCCTGGCGCAGGATCCCGGCACTGTCTACCCGATGTTGCACCACCCCCTGCACATGCTCTGGCGGCACCAGGTACTCCAGCCGCAGAGAAGAGAAGGGCAGAAAATGGTTGTAGATGTTAATCTCGGAGCGGCCAAAGCTCTCGCTGCTGCGGGTGGCCAAGACCAAGCGATCTGGGTAGCGCTGCACCACCTGACGCAGAGGGGCATCTAAGTTCTCGTTGCCCAGGTTTTGAGGTACCACAAAGCTGCTGGGCAGGTTTAGCACCACCACCCTGGCCTCAGCTTCTTCCAGTAGACGCAACGTCAGGCCGGCGTAGTTGGCCCGTTCCAGAAGGAAGTCAACTTGATGTTGGCCAAGGTGCTCTGCACCACTGGTGCGGCCATTGCTTTCCCCCTGTCCGCTGTTCCCGTTAGCGGGAACGTGCTCCGCACCGCTGTCGCGATCGAGTCCTATACGACCATCAATGCCGACGATCACCACCTCGGGAGAAGGCTGCTGAGGGCCACGCCAAGCGTACAGCCACTCCTGGGCGTCGCTCTCCATCCGCACCAACAAAGGATGCTGAGCAGAAAGGTTAAGCAGAGCAGCCCAACCCAAGCCCCAAGCCAACGCCCAGCCCAGCCGTCGCCGGGAGGGGGACAGTCGAGCTGGAGAAGTATAGCCTTGGCCAACGAGAAAGGGAGGGACGGGATCCGGCATATTGCAAAGGGCTTTGCACCGCTGACGCGACCACACGAACGGCAGTGCAGACGCGAGCCAGCTAAAAAGCGCTCCGCACCGCTGTCGCGATGGAGTTTTCTCTGCCATTTTGGCCGCTGCCGGCGGCTGTCGAGGGGATCCCTGGCCCCCCCGTTGCTGGGGGAAAACCGCAGCCTCAGTGGTGATGGTTGCGCACCCGCGCTGCTTCCTCAGGGCTAATGCCGAGGCGAGTGAGGTTGATACGGCCTTTGTGATCGATGCTGCGCACCTTGACCACCACCTCATCTTCCACAGCCACCTCGTCTTCCACCCTGCCGACGCGGTACTCCGCCAGTTGCGAAATGTGGATCATGCCCTCTTTGCCGGGCAAAAACTCCACAAAAGCGCCGATGGGGATGATGCGGGTCACCTTGCCCAAATACACCTGCCCCTCTTCCACCCGCCGCACCAGATTTTCGATCATCGCCCGCGCCGCCTCCGCCTGGCCGCCCACCGAGGAAGACACGGTGATTGTGCCGTCGTCGCTGATGTCCACCTTGGCCCCTGTCGCTTCGGTGATGCCGCGCACGGTCTTGCCACCGGGGCCGATGATCTTGCCGATATCCTCGGGATCCACCTTGAACGTGAGCAGACGGGGAGCCGTTTTGGCCAACTGGGGTCGAGGCGCAGCAATCGTCTCCAGCATCTTGTCGAGGATGAACTCGCGTCCGGCCTTGGCTTGCCGGATGGCCTGTTCCACCACGTCAACGGTGATGCCGGTGATTTTCATGTCCATTTGCAGAGCGGTGATCCCCGCCCGCGTACCGGCCACCTTGAAGTCCATGTCGCCCAGAAAGTCCTCGATCCCCTGGATGTCGGTGAGGATGCGCACCTCATCCCCCTCCTTAATAAGGCCCATGGCCACCCCGCTGACCGGCGCTTTGATCGGCACCCCGGCATCCATCAGAGAAAGGGTAGAGCCACAGACGGATCCCATCGAGGTGGAGCCGTTGGAGGAGAGCACTTCCGACACCACCCTCACCACGTAGGGAAACTCCTCTTCCTTGGGCAGCACCGGCACCAAGGCCCGCTCCGCCAGCGCCCCATGACCAATCTCCCGCCGTCCCGGCGAGCGTGAAGGCCGCGTTTCTCCCACCGAAAAGCCCGGAAAATTGTAGTGGTGCATGTAGCGCTTCTCATCCACCGGGTGCAAGTCGTCCAGCTCCTGGGCATCGCCGGGCGTGCCGAGGGTAGTGATGGAAAGGACTTGGGTGAGGCCGCGATTGAACAAGGCACTGCCGTGAACCCTTGGGATCAAACCCACCCGGCAAGAGACCGGTCGCACCTCGTCCAGCTTGCGTCCATCTACCCGCACCCCCTCTTGCAGGATTTGCTGGCGCATCAGCTTCTTGAGCAGAGCCTTGAACTGGTTGTCCAACTCTTTGGGGTTTTCCAGAAGATAGAGCCGCAAGGGATCCCCCTCTGGCCGTTCCTGGATTTGGGCCTCCAGCTTGGCCTTGAGCTCCTCCAGTTGCTGTTCCCGGCTGGTCTTGTCCAAAAACTGCCTGAGAATGGAGCGAATGCCCTCCTGAGCCTGCTCTTCTACAAAGGCAATCAGCTCCTCGTTTTTGGGGGGAGGGGGCAGCTCTACCGGGGTGATGTTGAGATCCGCCAGGACTTGCTGTTGGGCTTTGAGCAGCTCCTGGATGGCCTCAAAACCAAACTCGATGGCCTCCACCACATCCTTTTCCGGCAGTTGGTTGGCCCCGGCTTCCACCATGATCACGCCATCGGCACAGCCGGCCACCACCAGATCCAGATCGCCCGCCTCAATTTCGGCATAGGTGGGGTTGAGGATAAATTCATCCTTGACCAAGCCCACCCGCACCGCCGCCACGGGGCCATTGAAGGGGATGCGAGCGCCGTGAATGGCTAACGAGGCTCCCAAAATACACAACACATCGGGCGGCACCGTATCGTCCACCGAGAGGGTGGTGGCCACCACCTGCACATCATCCCGCAGCCATTCCGGGAACAACGGACGAATGGGTCGGTCTATTAAGCGAGAGATCAAAGTGGCCCGTTCCGGTGGCCGGCCTTCTCGCCGCAGATATCCCCCTGGGATCCGCCCCGCTGCGTAGAGGCGCTCTTCGTAATCGACCAACAAGGGCATAAAATCAACGCCAGGCCGGCCTGGCTGCCGTGTGGCGGTAACCAAAATCGAGGTTTCGCCCGAAGTCAGCCAAACCCCACACCCTGCCTGGGGGGCCATCAGCCCAATATTGATGTCAATTTCCCGCCCATAAAAGGAAATCGACCGAGTGTATTCTGCCATGTAACGCTTCGCCTTCTTTTTTTCTTGCCGCTATCGTAGCATTCTCCTTTTGCTCCTTTTCAGCCCCCGCTGACCGGAGGGATCAGGACGACTTCGTCTCCCGCCGATAGGGGAGTGTCGGCAGCTACAAAATTGAGGTTGAGACCGAAGCGCGTTTGGGAGCGCCAAGGAGCCAAGCTGGGGTAGCGCTGGATCAGTTGATCGCACAGCTGCCCGACGGTGGTACCGGGGCTCACCTGCAGGCACATTTCAGTTTGTCCGATCACTTCTTGATAGATGGCAAAGAGCTTCAGCGTGATGGGAAAAAGCTCATCGGGGGCTGGATTTTGGGCAGCAACCATTGACAGTGCTCCCACCTGCTTTGAACGATCTTGTGGACAATCTTGGGCAATCTTTGGCCGGTTTGTCCACCAGAATCCTCTGCCCATCTCCTACTCATCAGGGATCCCTACAGCCACAGAAAAATCGGCTCCGGGGAAAAGATGCCGTCTTTCAGATTCCAGTGAACTGTTCTTCTGGCTCTGGCCGGGGATCCGGGGCAAGGCTAGGGTAGGCCAAAAGCTTGCTTGGCAGCCAACCGGCTTCTGTGCTGATGCTAGAGCCACTGACCCCCTCCCAAATCAGGGCCTACTTGGATCGGATTGGCTACGTTGGCCCCACCCAGCCCACCCTGCAAACCCTCCGCCAGATCCACCTAGCCCACCTGCTGCGGGTGCCGTTTGAAAATCTGGACATTCATCGGGGTCGTGCCATTCGCCTGGAGCGGGATTTCTTGTTCCAAAAAATCGTCCGAGAGCGGCGGGGCGGCTTTTGCTTTGAGCTGAACAGCCTGCTGGCCGCTGCCTTGCAGGGAATGGGGTTTTCGGTACACCTACTCTCAGGACAGGTGAGCCGGTCGGAGTCCGATGTCCGCTTTGGACCTGAGTGCAACCACTTGGCTGTGCAGGTGAACATCGGCGATGAAGCCTGGCTGGCAGATGTGGGGTATGGGGAGGCCTTTCGCGAGCCGTTGCGGCTGGGGGATCCCGGGATTCAAGCCCAGGCTGAAGGACGCTACCGCCTCACCCTTTGGCCAGGGGATCCCACTGCTTGCCGTTATTGGCTCATTCAGCAGGAACAGCCGGATCGCACCTGGAAAACTCTATTTCTTCTGGATCGGATCCCACGCTCCCTGCAGGAGTTCGAGCCCATGTGCCACTTTCACCAAACTTCGCCAGAATCGATGTTTACCCGGCTGCGCCTTTGCACCCTGGCCACTCCGACCGGACGGGTCACCCTCACCGCCCGCGCCAATGGCTCTTTTAAGTGGATCGAGACCACCCCAGAAGGCCGCTGGGAACGCCCTCTCAGGGATGAAAAAGAGTATGAACAACTGCTCGCCTGCGCCTTCGGGATCTGCCTTCCCCCATCTCCTGCCGCCGCTGGGGATCCGAGGGGAAAGGTTGCAAGACCCAAGCCCAATGACGTCTCAACAGAGCCCACCCAAATCTTCCCCAAACAAGGCTAGAACCCCTGCCAGTTAATGTCAAAATAGTAAGGCAATGTTTCGTTATCTCAGTAACCGTTATGGATGCTGCCGCGGTCGCCGGGTTTGATGGCCAAGCTTTGGATCATGTACTCATTTTCGACACCACCCTGCGAGACGGGGAGCAGTGCCCCGGCGCCACCCTCAACACCGAAGAAAAGCTGGCCATTGCCCGGCAGTTGGCCCGGCTGGGCGTCGATATCATCGAAGCGGGATTTGCCTATGCCAGCCCTGGTGACTTTGAGGCCGTGCAGAAGGTGGCCGAGCAGGTGGGAACCCCCGATGGCCCTGTGATTTGCAGCCTGGCCCGCGCCCTCAAGCCGGACATTGAGGCCGCCGCCGCCGCCCTAAAGCCTGCTGCCAAGCCCCGCATCCACACCTTCATCTCCACCTCCGACATTCACCTGAAGTATCAGTTGCGCAAAACCCGCGCTGAGGTGCTGCAAATTGCCGAAGAGATGGTGGCCTACGCCAAGTCCTTCGTGGAGGATGTGGAGTTTTCCATGATGGATGCCACCCGCTCTGACCCAGAGTTCCTATACCAGGTCATCGAGGCGGCCATTCGGGCGGGGGCCAAAACCATCAACATCCCCGATACCGTCGGCTACGTCATGCCGGAGGAGTTCGGCCAACTGATCAAGGGCATCCGCGAAAATGTGCCCAACATCAAGCAAGCGATCCTTTCTGTGCACGGCCACGACGATCTGGGCGTCTCGGTGGCCAACTTCTTGGAAGCGATTAAGCAGGGCGCCCGTCAGGTGGAAGTGACGGTCAACGGCATTGGTGAGCGGGCCGGCAACACAGCCCTGGAAGAGTTGGTGATGGCCTTGCATGTGCGGCGCAGCTACTTCAACCCCTACTTCGGCCTGCCGGTGGACTCCGAGAAGCCCCTCACCCACATCAAAACTCAGGAGATCTATCGCACCTCGCGCCTCGTCTCCAACCTCACTGGCATGTTGGTGCAGCCCAACAAGGCTATCGTCGGCTCCAACGCCTTTGCCCACGAATCTGGCATCCACCAGGACGGCATGTTGAAGAACCGCCAGACCTATGAGATCATGGATGCACAGACCATCGGCCTGCAATCGAGCACCTTGGTGTTGGGCAAGCACTCGGGCCGCAACGCCTTTCGCAACCGCCTCAAAGAACTGGGGTTCGAGCTGTCGGAGCAGGATCTGAACAAGGCCTTCTTGCGCTTCAAAGAGCTGGCTGACAAGAAAAAAGAAATCTCCGACCTGGATCTGGAAGCGATTGTTAACGACGAAACTCGCCCGGTGCCCGAACTCTACCGCCTGGAGCATGTCCAAGTGGTGTGTGGCAATCGAGAGGCTCCCACTGCCACGGTGCGCCTGGTAACCCCGGAAGGGGAAGAGCGGGTGGACGCTGCCGTGGGCACAGGCCCGGTGGATGCGGTGTACAAGGCCATCAACCGCATTGTCAATATCCCCAACAAGTTAATCGAGTTTTCTGTCCAATCGGTTACTGCCGGCATCGACGCCATTGGGGAAGTCACCATCCGCCTGCGCCACGAAGACCGCATCTTTTCCGGCCATGCCGCCAACACCGACATCATCGTCGCTTCGGCCCAAGCCTACATGAATGCCCTCAACAAGCTCTACTCTGCGCTGCACGCGGCACGCTCGACGGCTGACCAGCGCGAGGCTGCTGCCCAGAAGATCTGAGGGAAGGGTTAGGGAATCCCAGTCGTTTCCAACAAAGCTGGGATCCTTCGCTGCTGACCCTCACCCCCAGCCCCTCTCCTCTTGGGGAAGAAGGGAGCCCACGCTCAACCTAACCCTGTTGCAAATGACCCTATGGGCTGGCCGAAGGGATCCCATCCGCAAACACCCGCCCGATCACTTCCTCGATGGGCGGGTCGGTTACCGTTAGATCCAGCACATCCAGCTCTGCCAAGAGCTTGGCCACCGTTTGGGTGAGCTGCTCCCGCTGCACCCACAGCCGCGCCTCACAGCTGCCCGGATCCCCGTCCGTGCGCACCTCTCCATAGAGCTGCAGTTGGGCAACAGGGCAAGGGCGAGCCAATTTCAACCTCACCTCTCGGTAGGGGGCAAAGCGCTCCAGCAATGCCTCGAGGTCGCCATCGTACATGAGCTGCCCCGCGTTGATGACCAGCACCCGTTGGCACAGCGCAGTAATATCGGCCATGTAATGGCTGGTCAACAGCACCGTTGCTCCATAGCGGCGGTTGTAGTCCCGCAGAAATTGCCGCACGCCGGCCTGGGCGTTGACATCCAACCCCAAGGTGGGCTCGTCCAAAAACAAGATCTGCGGGCGGTGCAACAGAGCCGCCAACAGCTCCGCCTTCATCCGCTCCCCCAGCGAGAGCTTGCGCACCGGTTGCTTCAGCTTGCTTTCTAGGTCGAGCAGCTCTGCCAGCTCCCCCACCCGCTCCCGAAACTCCTTCTCAGGGATCTCGTAAACGGCAGCGTTGATGCGCAGAGAGTCCATTGCCGGCAGATCCCAAATGAGCTGCTGCTTCTGTCCCATCACCAGGGTGATCTGCCGCAAAAACGCCGGCTCCCGGCGGTAAGGCACATGGCCGACCACCTGCACCGTGCCGCCGGACGGATAGATCAAACCGGTCAACATCTTGAGGGTCGTGGTCTTGCCCGCCCCGTTGGGCCCCAAGAATCCCACCATCTCCCCCGGCTGAACTTGAAAGCTCACGGACTGCACCGCCGGGATGTGGCGATAGGTGCGGCGAAAAAAGTGGCGCAGGGTGCCAACCACTCCGGGATCCTTGACGGCCACCGGGTAAACCTTGCTCAGGTTGTGGGCAGCGATGATTGGCTCCAACCGGGTCGGCACATCAGGCAACATCTACCCCCACCCCTACAAAACGGCCAGATCCGCTACCCCAACCCCAAGAACAGAGCTTCCAGAGCTGGGCATACCGGATCTGCAGAGGGCTATTTCTCAGTATCCGAGGGAAAGCAACGAACGAATAGGGGAACTACAGCAGTCCTACGTCCATCCCAGGCTTACCCGTGGCCAGCTCCACCTTCAGGATGCGGCCACCCGATTTCTGGATGCGCTGCTGTTCCCGAAACCAGTTCTCATAGGGCACCAGCTTGGTGAAGTAGGTATTTTGCAGCTCCCGCTGGGTGCGAATTCGGGTTTGGCTGGGCACACAGGCCGTGATCTTGAACATGCGCATGATATGGGATCCCCGCTCAACAACAAAATGGGCTATCTTGACCAGCAAAACAGGCGACTCACCCCAGAAAGCTCGCGTACTTCAGCTAGCACACCAGATCCCTGTGGCAAATCGCCCGCCGTGCTCGTTGAAGAATGCACCTCCCCTGAGGCAATGACGCCGGGAGTTAGCTCAGGCCAGAGCAGATGTAATCGAAGTACACCCCCATTTCCTTGCCGGCCTCAGCACCCACCAGAGCGGCAGTTACCTCTTTCATGGCTTGGATGGCCTGGATGGTTGCCCCAATGGGCACTCCCAGGGAATTGTAGGTCTCCTTGAGCCCGTTCAGCACCCGCTCGTCCAGAATGGAGGGATCCCCGGCCAGCATGGCGTAGGTGGCGTAGCGCAGGTAGTAGTCCATGTCGCGGATGCAGGCAGCATAGCGACGGGTGGTGTACATGTTGCCGCCAGGACGGGTGAGATCAGAGTACAGCAACGCCTTGGCAGCAGCATCCTTGACGATGGTGGAGGCATTGGCCGCGATGGTGGCAGCCGCCCGCACCCGCAGCTCGCCTGTGGCGAAGAAGGCTTTCAACTTCTCCATGGCCGAGCTGTCCAGATACTTGCCTTGAACATCGTAGCTGTTGATTACAGCAGTAATTGCGTCTTGCATGATGAGCTTCCTAAATCCAAATCGACGAACAGCAAAGGGTTGTGCGGCAAAAACAATGAGGGATTAGCTCATTGCCCCCACCACAAAGTCGAAGTAGTAGCCGGCTTCAGCCGCATCGTCAGGAGAGAGCAGACCCATGGCCACCTGCTTCATTTGACGAATGCTCTCGGCCACCGCCGGAATGGGTGTGCCCAGGGAGTTGTACATCTCGCGGACACCCACCAGGCCGATCTCTTCAATCGGGGTGACATCGCCGGCAATGATGCCGTAAGTGATCAGGCGCAGGTAGTAGTCCATATCGCGCAGGCAAGTCGCCGTCATCTCTTCCCCGTAGGCATTGCCCCCCGGAGAGACAATGTCGGGGCGCTTCT
Organism: Thermostichus sp. OS-CIW-30; assembly: GCF_054060215.1. Lineage (NCBI taxonomy): Bacteria > Bacillati > Cyanobacteriota > Cyanophyceae > Thermostichales > Thermostichaceae > Thermostichus > Thermostichus sp. OS-CIW-30. The sequence goes on from NZ_JBSSCZ010000018.1 coordinate 12,889, forward strand.
GGAAGAGTTGGTCGGCAGCTTGTTTGACGATGCGCTCACGAGACTCGGTTAAGACTTGAGCAATGCGCAACCGCTTCTCGCCCGAGGTGACAAAGGACTTGATCCGATCCAGTTCCCCCGGGCTGAGGTAGCGGGCCTCCGCGTCCGCGTTCACAATCGATTTCGTAACAACACTCATGGATATCCATCCTCAAGTCGATTTTTTAAAGAGTATGACGAGCATACCCGCAAGTTATTTTCCGATATGCTTGCCGTCTGCCATCTCAGATCTTCACACTTCTTAAAATCTCTCCCAGAAAAGGGCCGTCCCGCTGGCGCGACCAGTGTTGCGTAGGTCTTTCAGAGCGGACAGTCTCATTCCCGCCCCGACAGGGCAGTTCCCTCCCCAAAGTCCGGCAAGAGAGGGGCTACAATCTCACTTAGACTCACTTAGAATGAAGGCTGAGTCGCCAGGGGATCCCTGCAGGCTTGGTTTAAGACATGCGTTGAGGTTGCGATGACGGATGCCTCTGGGTCAGAACGATTGAAGCGAGCGAAAGGTATTTCTGAGGGTACGCCCTCATCTCTGCCGGATCACCTCATCCGGGCCACGGCGGCAGAAGGCAAAATCCGAGTGGTGGGCTTGGTGGCCACCCAGGCGGTACAAGAGGCAAGGGAGCGGCACAAGCTCTCCTATGTGGCGACAGTGGCCTTGGGGCGGGCCATGAGCGCAGCCCTGTTGCTGGCGGCCAACTTGAAGCGACGCCAGGCGCGGATTAACCTGCAACTGAAAGGGAATGGCCCCTTGGGCAACATCTGGGTGGATGCCGGCTTGGATGGCACGGTACGCGGGTATGTGAGCAACCCCGCCATTGAGCTTCCTCTCACTGCCGAGAGCAAGTTGGATGTGGGCCAAGCCGTTGGGCGCTATGGCTACCTCCATGTGCTGCGGGATCTGGGGTATGGCCAGCCTTACACCAGCGCGGTGGAGCTGGTTTCGGGAGAGGTGGGAGACGACATCACCTACTACCTCTCCTCCTCAGAGCAGATTCCCTCGGCAGTCCTTCTGGGAGTAAATCTCGACTCACAGCGGGTACGCGCCGCCGGCGGAGTGTTGTTGCAGCTGATGCCAGGGGCGCCGGCCAGTCTGATCCCAGAGATGGAAGCCCGTTTGGCCAAAGTGGAAGAATTTAGCCCGATGTTGGCTTGCGGCGGCGGCTTGCGGGAGCTGTTGCAACTTTGCCTGGGCGACCTGGATCTGAAAATTGCGCCGGAAATGCGCACCATCCGCTTCTACTGCAAGTGCAATTCCGACCGAGTGAAGGGGGCCCTGCGCATGCTGGGGCGGGACGAGTTGCTCGATATGATCCACACCGACAAGGGGGCAGAAGCGGTTTGCCAATTCTGCAACGAGGTCTACCGCATCTCGGAAGACGAGCTGCGCTCGATTGTGGCGGAGATGTCGGCCACCCCCTGATGGCACAATGATGGCCAACTACGGGATCCCGATTCTGACACCTCTCGATGTTGTCTGAGCCCCCGGTTGAGTTGGTTGAATTATCGGTTGTTGTCCCCTGCAAAAATGAGGCGGACAACCTGGAACACCTGTTTGAGCGTCTGCGGCAGACCTTGGATCCTTTAGGGATTCCCTACGAGATCATTTGTGTCAACGATGGCAGCCAAGACGACACACTGGAAAAGCTGATCGCCTTTCACCATCAGGATCCCCGCATCAAAGTGGTGAACCTTTCCCGGTGTTTTGGCAAGGAGATCGCCCTCACCGCCGGCCTCGATCACGCCTCTGGCAACGCTGTCGTTCCCATCGATGCCGACCTGCAAGATCCGCCAGAGCTGATCCCGGAGATGCTGCAGCAGTGGCGGCAAGGCTATCAGGTGGTTTATGCAGTGCGTCGCAGCCGCCAAGGGGAAAGCTGGCTGAAACGCTTTACAGCCAACGGCTTCTATTGGTTGATTGATCAACTCAGCCAGGTGCGGATCCCGCGCAATACGGGGGATTTTCGACTGCTGGATCGGCAGGTGGTGGAGGCAGTTAAACAGCTGCGAGAGCGCACCCGCTTTATGAAAGGGATCTTTGCCTGGGTGGGCTACCGGCAAACGGCCATTTTTTACGATCGCGCCCCCCGCTTTCGCGGCAAAACCCAGTGGAACTACTGGCGGCTGTGGAACCTAGCCATAGAAGGCATCACCTCTTTTAGCTCTTGGCCGTTGCGGGTGTGGAGCTACATAGGGTTGGCGATCTCGGTTCCAGCCTTTTTGTATGGCCTTTTTCTCATCATCCGCACCTTGCTCTTTGGCTCCGATGTACCTGGCTATGCCTCTTTAGCGGTGATGATCTTGTTTTTGGGCGGGATCCAGCTGATCAGCTTGGGCGTGATTGGCGAGTATTTAGGCCGCGTTTTTGAAGAAGTGAAAGGCCGCCCCCTCTACCTGGTCGATGGCACCTTTGGGTTTGAGACCCCACGACCTTCCCCTGCCCTAGATTCAGTACCTACGCAAAAGCTAGGATGAAAAGTCATCTTTCAGAGTTTTGGATCCCGAGGCAACATAACTTTGGTACTCGCGTGTAAAGATATCTTTCATCTCTTCTGGAGATAGCTGGATCCCTTGGATTTTGGCGCGGGCGATGGCCTTCATCAGCTCGATATAGGCCAGGCCCAGAGAGAGAGTGAGGGTGGCTGCCGTAGTGGATTGGATAGCGCTGCCTACAATCCCCGGGCCGGGAATCATCTTCAGCAAGTTGGACACAATCGTTCGCCCGATTGCTGTTGTAATTGTAGTGCCTGCCAAAGCGGCTATCAAAGAGTAGTAAAAAGAAGGGGAAGCCTCGAAGCCAAAAATAAAGCTGATATTGGCAATCATGCCTGCTTGGGCTGTAACCAACAGAGGGGCATCTGCAAAGGGAAGGGGCACTGCCCCGATAAACGCTGCACTGGCCACATAGCCTGATACGTACTTAAAGGCAGCCTCGGCTTTGAGATCCACCCGCAGCAATTGCTGGCGGATAAAGGCAAGGCGAGCCACTTCCGGCAAAAGCTCTAGCGTGCAGCCAATTAGGTGCTCCAGCCCGTGGGCAGGAATGGTAATTTGCCGGTTAATCGCCTTGTTGCGGGCCAAAACGGGAACAATGTAGCGGACAGGCAAATTTTGATGCTGCAAATACCGGAAAAACTCGCTCTCTTCAGGATTGGGATATTCCAAGCATTGGGTTAAGACCAAGATGACGGGAACGTCTTTGAGTTCCAACTCCTTTAGCCATTTGCGTTCAACTTCCTCCAACCGCTTCAGTTCGTGGTGGAGGCAGTACCAAACAAGATGGATGTGATGTTCAGGATCCTTAAAGCGCAGCTCCTCGATAAGCTGGGAAACCTCCAGGCGAACTTGCTGATTCTGTTCACCGTCTAGTTCCATGCCAGGTGTATCGTAGATGGTGATTGGGCAACCTGGCTTGGAATACTGACGAATGTGGCGGGTGACGGGGCTGCCAACACCGGTACGGGCCAGCTCATCTCTAAACACTGCATTGACCAAGGTGCTCTTGCCCACCCCGCTTTTGCCAATGACCAGGATGTTGCAGTGGCCCAACTCTGTCTGCGCCTCTAGGAGGTCCTTCTGTAGTATCTGAGACACCGAATTCCAGAAAGACTTAAAGGCTTCTGGCTTCTCGAGAGATTCAGAAGCTTCTGGGATCCCTCGGGCACGGTCAACAATTTGGCGGGTTAGGTCAGTCAGTTTCTCTAAGAAGGATGGGCTTTTCTGAGACATGCTTCTTGCTTCTTCCCCTAAGGCCGATAGCCCCACAAAGGTAGTTCAGGGCGGATCCTACTGCCAAGTTTCTTCCGATACCGGAGACTGACCTAGCCAAGAGCCAATCTGTCTGCGCCCTGATCCCACTCCAAAGGGATCCGCAACAACGGGCTTATTGAGAGTTATTCACAAGAGCCATTTTCTGCACTATGCTAGATTTGGAGGCAAACACCCAGGGATCCCAGGCCCGCTATGGCGGGCAGTTTAGGATTCGCAGCTCCTCTTAACTTGTGCTGGAGAATTTTATGTCCGAAACTTCAACCCTGCGCCAGTCTTTCAACAGCGTGCGCGACAATCCCGTCCTGCTCGGCACCGAGGTAACCCAGCCGGTTTGCGAGGGGATGAACGCCCTGCTGGCCAGCTTCCAGGGGCTGTACTTGCAGTACCAGAAGCATCACTTCGTGGTAGAAGGCACTGAGTTCTATCCGCTGCACCAACTCTTCAAAGATCACTACGAGCAGGCGAGGGAGCATGTCCACGACCTGGGAGAACGCCTAGAAGGGCTGGGAGGTGTGCCGGTAGCCAGCTTTGCCACCTTGGCCCAGCTTTGCTGCTTTACCCCTGAGCCGGATGGAGCTTTTGGGGCGCGGCAAATGTTAATGAACGACCTGGCGGCAGAGCAGGCCATCATCGATCTGCTGCGGCGACAGGCAGCCCAGGCGGAGAGCCTTGGGGATCGGGCCACTCGCTACCTCTACGAGCAAATCCTGTTGAAAACAGAGGATCGCGCTTTCCATCTCCATCACTTCCTGGCCAACGACAGCCTGGTGTTCGGCTTGATGAACGGCAGAGCCTAGCCAGAAGGTCCACAGGTGGGCTTGAGCCTGCCTAGCTTCCGGCCTCTGGCTTTTTTTTGAAAGGCTATTGAGAATTTGTTTCATCTCTTCACTATTCTTTACTCTGAGGTGCTGATCCCGGCCATGAACCCCGTCTTTCTGGACTCTGAGCGCGGCTATCTCTTGAACATTCCTCTGGGCGAGCGCTGGCGCGTTGGTCGGCGGCTGATGGAATTGGGGATCCCGGCGATTTGTACAGGAGATGGTCGTCTGCGGGTGGAGGTGAGTACTCCGTTGGCCGTTCTACAGGTGCGCAGTGTGATCCGTCAGCACACAGCGCGGCGACAGGAGTTATTGGATGGCCTAGAGGTTTGTTGGCAGCTCAACACGGAGGCTGGGGGTCAAGATGAGCAAGTTTCCTAAGCAAGGGATCCCGTTTGAGTCGGAGGGCCAGTTTTTGGGATTTCTTCCCGATAAAGACGGCAAGCTCAAGTACCTGCGTTGGCAAGCCGGAGCGGACGTTTTTTCCGGCAAGATCCCCAAGCCCCTGCGTTCTGCCCTTTACCGCACCCTCAAACCTGGAGACACCGTGCAGATCTGTGGGGAGCGGGAGGTGGATCCGCACAAAGGGCGAGAGAAGTGGGTGCTTTACCGGGTGGTTCCCCTCGGAGAGAGGGCGGGGGGTTTGTCTTCGGCTTCTGGGGCTGAGGCAGCTTCCGAACCGGTTGCTCCAAACATCACAGATATCAAAGGAGATATCAAAGGTACAGACATCAAAGGTAAGGTGCTGGTCTGCCAGAAATCCGACTGTTATCGGCGTGGGGCCGGAGCGGTGATGCAAGCCCTGAACGCCCACTTGGCCGCCTACTCTGGTTCGATTTGCGTGCAGGGGGTGGGCTGCATGAAAGATTGTAAACGGGGCCCCCATGTGGTGTTTATGCCCGACAAGGCTCGTTATAGCGGCGTTTCCCCCCAGGGGATCCCGGCTTTGTTGGAGCGGCATTTTCCGCTTTCCTCGCCGCAACCCCAAGAGGTTGAAGCAGCAGCTTCTTCCTAACGCCCATGGGATCCCCACCGGCGAACAGCTCTGTGAGGTAGGCACAAAATCAAAGGGTGCAGCAGGAGTTTTCCGGCAAACCTAGGCGGAGCGAGATCCGGATTGCCGGGTGGTACAAAGGATCCCTCCTGTGTGATGCTACAGACAGAGGCAGGCTAGGGGAGGGAACAAACCTTGCGGGTGGGGATCATCGGCACCGGCTACGCAGCTCGCTCACGGGCCGAGGCCTTGCGCAAAGATGGGCAAGTGCAGATTGTCGCTGTTGCCGGTCGAGCTCCCGACCGGAGCGATGCTTTTGCCGCCGAGTTGGGGGCCGTCGCCTATTCGGACTGGTCTTCTCTGTTGGGCGAGCAGCGGCTGGATCTGGTTTTTGTCAGCACCATCAATCGGGATCATGCCGCCATTGCCCGTGCTGCTCTGGAGGCAGGGATCCACACCGTCGTGGAATATCCCCTCGCCCTCAGCGCTGCCGAAGCGCGTTCCTTGGTGCAATTGGCAGCCGAGCGGCAAGTGCTGCTGCACGTCGAACACATCGAGCTAATTAGCGGCGTTCACCGGTTGCTGAAACAAGAGCTGGAAGGGTTGGGCAAGCTGTTTGCCGTTCGCTACATCACTCTCACCGCCACCCACCCCGCCCCCGATCGCTGGACCTATCGGCCTGAGTTGTTTGGCTTCCCCCTCATGGGGGCCGTTTCTCGCATCCACCGCTTGGTGGACTTGTTGGGCAGGGTAGAACGGGTGAGCTGCCAACTGCGCTACGACGGGCCGGATCTGCCCCACCGCTACAGCAGTTGCTACTGCACAGCCCAGCTGAGTTTTGCCAGTGGGTTGCTGGCGGTGTTGACCTATGGCAAGGGGGATTCCCTGTGGTGCTCGCAGCGGCTACTGGAGTTCCACGGTCAACGGGGGGGCCTATTGATCAACGGCGAAGAGGCAACGTTGCTGCGGCCCGGCAGCGCCCACCCTCTAGAGACGGGATCCCGCCACGGCCTGTTCGAGCAAGACACCCGCATGGTGCTGGATCACCTGCGCCACGGCAGACCCCTCTATATCCATACTGAAAACATGCTCCACGCCCTGGCGGTGGCCGAGGCAGCCGAGCGATCTGCCCAAACCCAGCAGGTGGTTTGCGTTCAGGATTGGCCCTAAGGGAAGTCCCTGATACATTTACGCTGAACACTGCTGAACATCACTGTTCAACTATGCAGCGATAGCATTCTGTTTGTTTCCATTCGCGTTAGCGGGACGGAGTCCAAACAGAATGGCGGTATCCCGCAAAGCTTTGAGTAGAATACCCAAAGCGCAGTTTCCGTGTCGTCTTACTACCAATTTTCTGCTTTGCTTTGGCTACCATGTTGGCAGACTCGAAAGTAAACAGAAAGATCAACTGGTAGTAATCCGTACTGAACATATTATACATTATTTTCAGTATAGTTGAGCTTATTATTGACTAGAGTCATGCTCTCCCCTTGAGAGAGGGGAGCTACGCAATGGGGAGTTTCACTGGGATGTTATGGTCATTTCAGGTTAAGGTGAGACGCCTGGGCTGCTGATCGCGCCAGTGGGACGGAGTCCTTGAAAAGCCCTATAGCCTGCTGCACTCAGAGTTTTAGGTGTGGGTGCAGTGCCCTAGTTTAATTGAAATGACCATACTGGCAATACAGGGATCCCTGAAAATAGACAGGATGGCGGGGAGGGCTAGTTATGATTGAGGCGGGGGCAAGCGTCTTGAGGCGGATGTTGGGCGTCTACGGCAGCTCTAAGATGGGCGTTCTGCTGCTGTTGGGGTTTTCTTCGGGTTTGCCGCTGCTGCTGATCAACACCACCTTGAATGCTTGGCTGACCCAAGCGGGCTTGACCACCATTGCCATCGGCTTGTTTAACCTGCTCAATTTGCCCTACTCCTTTAAGTTTCTGTGGTCGCCTGTTCTGGATCGATTTCTGTTGCCGGCACCGGGATCCCTGCGGGGCAGTCGGCGGCGGGGGTGGATGGCCCTGACCCAAGTGCTGTTGCTGCTCAGCATAGGGCTACTGGGTTTTCAGGATCCGACCCAAACCTGGCTGGAAGCTCTGGGATGGGAAGAGCTGGCCCAGACTTGGCCGGGAATCACGGTTTTCACCCGCCCGATCTTTCTGGTGGGGTTGCTGGTGGCTTTTTTGAGCGCCTCTCAGGACATCGCGGTGGATGCCTACCGTACCGATATCTTGGCAGAGCGGGAGATGGGGGCAGGGGTAGCCATTTTCGTATTCGGCTACCGTATCGCGCTGCTGGTCAGCAGTGGCGTGAGTTTGATCTTGGCGGACTATTTGCCCTGGTGGCAGGTGTACGGGATCATGGCACTGCTGATGTCAATCGGGGTGGTCACCTCGTTTTTGGCTCCCGAGCCGGAAAACAGCGCCCTCAAGCCTACCTCTTTGCGGGCGGCTATCCTCGAGCCATTTCAATCTTTCTGGCGGCATCGCCTGGCCTGGGCAATCCTGCTGTTTGTGGTCTGCTTCAAGTTGCCGGACAGCTTGGCAGGGCAAATGACCCCTACATTTTTGTTGCAGACGGGATTTAGCACCAGCGATCTGGGCATTATCCGCAGTTGGATAGGCTTGTTGGCCACCTTGGCGGGGGCTTTTGTGGGGGGGGAGTGGGTCAGCCGCATCGGCACCTACCGCTGCCTGTTCATCTTCGCGGCATTGCAAGGGATCGGCAATTTGGGCCTGGGAGCGATTGGGTTGGTGGGGCAAAACTATCCGCTGCTGCTGGGGGCAACCATTTTCGACAACATGGCCGGGGGCATGGGCACGGCTGCTTTTCTGGCTTTTTTGATGAGCCTCTGCGACCGGCAATTTAGTGCCACTCAGTATGCTTTGCTCACCAGTGTGTTTGCCGTGGGGGGAACCTTGGCCGGGGCTGTGTCAGGCTATTTGGCGGCTGCGGTCAATTGGCCTTTGTTTTATCTGATCACGGCGATGACAGCCGCTCCGGCAATGGTGATCCTGCTGTGGCTTGGCCCCCCTTCATCGACTGCAGCCCTGGCCACAACCGCATCTGAACCGTAACTGCCCCACCGCAAATCCGGTTCTAATAGCCTTGCCTTGAACGCAACGGGGATGGTTGCCTACAGCGCAGCCCCGATTTTGGCCGCCAGATCCACCAGCCGCGCCGCATAGCCGTACTCGTTGTCGTACCAGGAGAGTACCTTCACCGTGCGATCCCCTAAGGTCAGGGTGGATCCCAAATCCACAATGGAAGAGTGGGGATCCCCGACAATATCCGCCGAGACGATCTCTGGCGGAGCAATGGCCAGGATGCCGCGCAGCGGGCCTTCTGCAGCCTCGACAAAGGCTTGGTTGACTGCTTCTTTGGTGATGGGCTGCTCGGTACGCACCACAAAGTCCACAATCGAGCCGGTCAAGGTGGGCACCCGCAGCGCCAGGCCATCCATCTTCCCTCTCAGGGCGGGCAAAACCTCGGCCACTGCCGTGGCGGCCCCGGTGGTGGAAGGCACGATCGACACTGCTGCCGAGCGGCCCCGCCGGTAATCTTTGGGATCCGGGCGATCCACAATCGCCTGGGTGGCGGTATAGGCATGGCAAGTGGTGAGAAAGCCGGTCTCGATGCCGAAGCGATCCAACAAAACCTTGGCCAGCGGCGCCAAGCAATTGGTGGTGCAGGAAGCATTGGAGACGATGTGATGCCGCTCCGGGTCGTATTGGTCGTCGTTGACCCCCATCACCACCGTCAAGTCGGGGCCTTTGGCGGGAGCAGAGATGATCACCTTTTTGGCCCCGGCTTCCAGGTGTTTGGCCGCCCCCTCTCGTTTGGTGAACAAGCCGGTCGATTCCACCACCAGGTCAACCCCCAGATCTTTCCAGGGCAGTTGTGCCGGATCCCGCTCTGCCAAAACTCGGACTTTCAGGTGGTTGCCGATTTGCAGATGCCCGTCCACCGCGCTCACGGTTTGGGGAAGGCGCCCATAGGCCGAGTCGAACTGGAGCAGGTAGGCCAAGTTGTCGGGTTCGGTCAGGTCATTGACTGCCACCACCTCCAGCTCTGGAGCTGGCTGAGACAGCAGCACCCGCAGGAAGGCCCGCCCAATGCGACCAAATCCGTTAATGGCTACCCGTGTGGTCATCGCAATCCTCCGGTATCAGTTTATACGATGGATCAGGGGACGCGGCATGGGAGACGCTGCCCCCCTAGGGATAGGGTAAAAGAAGAACGGGATCCACATCGCTTTTGCACCCAAGATCTCCAGATTTGCCACTGGGACTTGCAAAAGGACTCACCCAAGAAGTTGCCGGCAGAAGGGAAAAGTAGGAATGAAGGTATTGCTGACCAACGATGACGGCATCGAGGCTGCCGGGCTGGCCAACCTCAAGTTGGCCCTCAGCGCCCTCATCCCGGAAGAACACTGTTGGATTGTGGCCCCCCACCAACCGATTTCCGGCTGCAGCCACCAGGTGACGACGGGGCGACCTTTTCGAGCCTTGGCCCGCGGCGAGCGCACCTTTGCCGTCGAGGGATCCCCTGCCGACTGTGTGCGGGTGGCCCTATTCAAGCTGGCCCCAGCGGTGGATTGGGTGCTTTCCGGTATCAACGAGGGGGGAAATCTTGGATCGGATGTGTATCTGTCGGGAACGGTGGCGGCGGTACGGGAAGCAGCGATGCGCGGGATCCCGGGAATTGCCATTTCCCAATACCGAGCAGGGGGCCAACCCATCGACTGGGAGCAAGCCCAGCGGTGGACGCGGGAAATCTTGGCGGAGCTGATGGAACAATCCCTGCCCAGGGGGGCGTTTTGGAATGTGAACCTGCCTCACTTGCCCGCCGGATCCCCTCTGCCGGAGCGGGTTTATTGTCCCCTCTGCACCCAACCCCTGCCGCTCGATTATGCGGTGGAAGCCGAGGGAAATGGGGCAGAGTCGCTGTGGTTTCGCTATCAGGGCCGCTATGCGGAGCGCGCTCGGGATCCCCAAACCGATACCGACATCTGCTTCTCCGGTCGGGTGGCCATCACCCAAGTGCAACTGGCCTCAGGCGTTTCCGCTGGGGGGGGTAGAAGCCAGGTTGCGGGCAATGGTTCTCAGCCGTTGCAGCCGTAGCGCCGTCAGGATATCGGTGGGATCCAGCTTCAGAACCTGTTCTATGGCATCTGCCAGGTGTTGAGCGGCCTCCTGTCGGGTGTAGCCGCGAAACTGAGCACGGCGCAGGGCAAATTCATCGGCATCGAAATGGGCGCTCTCCCGGTTCAGGTTTTGCCAGATCTGCCGGACGGAGAGAGCCGTAATGCCACCTGCCAACAGAGCGGAAAAGGGGTGCTGCAAAGAGAGCTCCGCCACGGTGGTGATGCCCCCCATCAAGGCCAGCGATTGGTAAAACCCCGGCTGCAACCAATTGCGGTTGCCCAGCCAGCCCACCTCCCGCAGAAACAACAGATCCCGCTGTGGCTGAGGGATCCCTTGCCAACGGCGAAAATCGATGGCGATGGTGCCCTGGGGCTGCCAAGGGGCTTTGCGGCGGGAGATGAGCAGGGCTTCACCCCCGAAGTGGGGAACGACGCTGATCAAGGGTCGGAAAGAAGCGGGGAGCAGATCCCGCAACCGTTCGGTTTCTTCTTTTTCAAAGGATTTGAAATCTGGGCGGCTGTTCATGGCCTCACCTGTTAGGGGCATTGAGGCGGGGAGCCCGCCTGAACACGGGCGCTGTTCCGGCCCCCGACACCACAGCCCTGTGTAGAACCAATGCGAGGTTAGTCTATCGCATCTCCAGGCTGGCCGTGGAACTCTGGCCGTGGAACTCTATAGGTGGAACCCTGTAGGTTTCAAAGATCCCAATCCTAGGTTGCGTAGACTGGGAAGGCGAGCCTACCCGTCTTACCTACTCGTCTTAAATCCGAGACCATGACCTTCCCAGCTCAGCCAGAACCCCAAGTGCTCCGTACTGCTGACGGGAATGAGCAGAGTATCAACAGCCCCCTTTACACCTACGCCTTCTTCCCGCAGCCAGCTCCAGAACTTTTGCCCTTCATCCGGCAAACCGAGGGGATCCATCGGTCGGTGCAGGTGTTCTCCCCGACAGGCAGCCGAATTGCCGCTGCTGTGGAGCCGATGCCGGATCCGGAGTCGCTGCAAGTCTCGGATGAGGTGTTGGTGCGCTCTGCCCTGCGCCACGACCAGGTGATCTGCCGACTGTTCGCCCAGATGCCGGTGCTGCCCCTGCGCTTCGGCACCTGCTTCCTCTCAGCAGAAAAGCTGGGATCCCATCTGCTGTCCCGGCAGACGGAGTACGAACAAGCCCTCGCAGCCATTGGGGGGCGGGCCGAGTACTGTCTCAAAGGAAGGGTTCAACCTCAGCCCCAACCGGAGCCACAGCCCTCCCTAAGCGGGACGGCCTATCTGTTGGCCCGCAAGCAAGCCTATCTCCAGCAACGACAGGCCCAAGAGCAGCAAGAGCAGGAGCAGCAAGCCCTACAGCAGCTTTGGCCTTCCACCTGGCCTGTGCAAAGGGGGGATCCCCAGCCAGGAGAAGCCTTGCGGCTTTACTTTTTGCTCACCCCTGCCGAGTGGGAAGCCGCCGCTCAGCTCACCCAAACCTGGCTGGATCAGCACCCCCATTGGCAACTGGATTGGAGCGCCCCTTTGCCCCCCTATCACTTTGTCCGTGCCTTGCGGGATTCTCTGGCGGACAAGTGTATAGATCCCAACTAAGGACGCCGTCCCGCTAGCGCGAACAAAGTGCTCTGCATGCGGATCATGGTCGCGTTAGCAGAGCGTGGATCCAAGCGTGATAATGGTGAGGGGATCCCGTCCGCTTCCTGTTTGCATTGGCGAGGCGGAGCCCTCACAGGGCAAAGGACTCCGTCCCGCTAACGGGAACAGCAGGCAAAAGGAAGAGTTGTGGTCTAAAGCGCTATGCGCCGCTACCGCGAACGAGTTGGGCTATTGGGGCTGGGCACGGTTGGCACGGGTGTTGTGCAAATTCTGCAGCAACCCCGGCATCCTCTCTTGCAGTCAGTTGAGATTGCGGCGGTGGGGGTGCGCTCTTTGGATAAGCCGCGGCAAGTGCGGATCCCACCTGAGCGCCTGACCACCAATCTGGAGCAAATCGTGTCGGATCCGGAAATCGACGTGGTCATCGAGCTGATGGGGGGCTTGGAGCCGGCCCGCACCTTGATCTTAAAAGCCCTTGACCACGGCAAACCGGTGATCACAGCCAACAAAGCGGTGATCGCCCGCCACGGGGAGGAGATCTTTCAGGCGGCAGCCCAAGCCAAAGTCTCGGTGCTCTTGGAAGCGGCAGTCGGGGGCGGGATCCCGATTCTGCAGCCCTTGCAACAGTCCCTGCAGGCCAGCCACATCCAGGCGGTCTGGGGCATTGTGAACGGCACCACCAACTTCATCCTCAGCCAGATGACCCAGGCGGCCAGCTCGTTTGAGGAAGCCCTGGCCCTGGCCCAGGCCCACGGCTACGCCGAGGCGGATCCCAGCGCCGATGTGGAAGGGTGGGATGCCGCCGACAAGATCGCCATTTTGGCCAGCCTTGCTTTCGGGGTGTCTGTGAAGCGGGAAGCCATCCCCTGCGAAGGGATCCGCGGCATCAGCCCCACCGACATTCGCTATGCCCGCGAGTGGGGCTACACCTTCAAGCTCTTGGCCATCGCCCAAAGGGCCAACTCTGGCGGGGAGGCAGCGAAGATGGCTTTGGATATCCGGGTTCACCCCACCCTTCTGCCCTCTACCCACCCCTTGGCCAACATCAACGGTGTGGACAATGCCGTCCTGGTGCAGGGGGATCCCTTGGGGCAGGTGGTGCTGTCGGGGCCGGGGGCGGGGCGGGGGCCGACTGCCAGTGCCGTTGTTGGCGATCTGCTGACCCTGATTGCCCACCGGCAAACGGGGGCTGATGCCCCCAATCCGCTGTGGGGATTCTCCTGCTTCCCCGCTGCCGCCTCTTTGATCCCTCTCTCGGAATTGGAGTCGGAGTTTTACGTGCGGGTGTTGGCTCAGGATCAGCCGGGGGTAATGGGGGCGATTGGCACCTGCTTCGGTCGCCACCGGGTTAGCCTGGAGAGCATTACCCAAAAGGAATGTCACCAAGAGCAGGCGGAGATCGTCATCCTCACCCACACCGTCCGCGAGGCCGATTGCCGACAGGCGCTGGCCGAGATCCAACAACTGCCCCAGGTGGCCGGGATCCCCAGCCTATTTCGGGTGCTGCGCTAGCTGCTATAGATCCAAAATGCTCCGCACCGCTGACGCGAACGCGCTGGTGGGACGGGGAGCGGCTCAGAGCATAATTGTTTGACTCTTGAGGATTGAAAACCCCGTTGGAACCCAAAAGATGAACTCTTCTGTTGAGCACTTTAGCGGGACGCAGTCCTTGCAGGCCGAGGTGGTGGTGGTGGGGGCGGGCATCAGCGGCCTAACGTTGGCCTTGCGATTACAACAGGGCTTATCCCCCAAGGATGAATCCACCCAGCCGCTGCTCCTGGCCGAGGCCAGCTCCCGCGTGGGGGGCTGTATCTCCACCCAATCCAAAGACAGCTATCGCTGGGAAGAGGGCCCCAACAGCTTTACCCCCGTCCCCGCCCTGCTTAACCTCATTGCCGAGGTGGGCTTGGCGGAGCACCTGGTGCTGGCCGATGCCAAGCTGCCCCGCTACATCTACTGGGAAAAAGAGCTGCTGCCGGTGCCCCTGAGCCCTTCTGCAGCCATTGGCTCGCGGCTGTTGAGCGTGGGCGGCAAGTTGCGGGCCTTACGTGGGTTGTTGGGGTTTGTCGCGCCGCCGCCAGGCGGAGAGGAAACGGTGCGGCAATTCTTCCGGCGGCAACTGGGATCCGAGGTGGTGGAACGGCTGGTCGAACCTTTCACCTCAGGGGTGTATGCCGGGGATCCGGATCAGCTCAGCGCCTTGGCAGCCTTCCCCCGCATTGCCGGCTTGGAAGAACGCTACGGCAGCCTCTTTGCCGGTGCTGTGCAGGCTTTGCGCAGCCGTTATCGCTACGCGACGCTCCCGCGAACCCGTCACCAGGACAGCGCCAACTCCCCCATCCAGCCTCCTCCCAAGCGGGGCCAACTGGGTAACCTGCGGCAGGGGTTGCAGCAGCTACCTGAGGCGATTGCCCAGAAACTGGGCAGTGCGCTGCGGCTGGGCTGGCGGGCTGTGCATCTCAAGCGGGATGAGACGGGCTACCGGGTGGGCTTCGTCATACACGACAGCGGCGCGGAGCACAACGCCCCAGAAGAAATCCACTGGGTGGTGGCTCAACAGGTGGTGCTCACCCTCCCTGCCTACGCTGCTGCCACCCTCCTGCAGGATCTCAACCCCCAGGCCAGCCGGCTGCTGAGGGAAATCCCCTACCCGCCTGTGGCGGTGGTGGCTTTGGCCTATCCAGAAGAAGCCCTCCCCCAACCGCTGCGAGGGTTTGGCCATCTGATCCCTCGCTCTCAGGGCCTGCGCACCCTGGGCACCATCTGGGCCTCCTCCCTCTTCCCAGAGCGGGCTCCTCAGGGCTATCACTGCCTGATCAGCTTCATCGGGGGAGCTACCGATGCGGCTTTTGCCCGCCAGAAAGGGATCCCGCCCATTACGGCGCTCTCCCCTGACGAGCGGGCCCAAATTGTGCATGCAGAACTCAGCCAGATCCTGCTCACCCGCCCTGTCGAACCCATCCGCCTGGGAGAGCGCCTGTGGCCCCAGGCTATCCCGCAATATACGCTTGGCCACCGGCAGCGGATTGCCCAATTGCAGGCCAGCCTGGCCGACCAAACCCCAGGGGTGTGGGTGTGTGCCAACTACCTGGATGGCGTGGCCTTGGGAGATTGTGTGCGGCGGGCCGAGGCCCTAGCCCAGCAGATCCTGTCCGTCCGGCGTTAGCGGTGCAGTTCCCGTTCGCGTGTAGCAGCATAGAGTGCTGTAGACATAGCAGCATGAGCCATCCCTACACCAGCCTCCTGCTCATCCCCACCGGCATTGGTGCCCGCATCGGTGGTTTTGCCGGGGATGCCCTGCCTGTTGCCCGCACCCTGGCAGCAGCCGCAGAGCGGGTCATTACCCATCCCAACGTGTTAAACGGAGCCAGTTTGTTTTGGCCGATGGGGAACGTGTTGTACGTGGAAGGGTACGGCCTGGATCAGTTCTGTGCGGGGGTGTGGAATTTGCGGCCAGTGCGCCAAAACTGTGTTGGGGTGGTGCTGGATGCCGGGATCCCCCCTGATCTGCAACAACGCCACCTGCAGGTGATGCAAGCCGCTCAGGCCACCTTGGGGCTCAACATTGGCCCCTGGCGCTTGACCCGCCAACCCTTGGGCGTTTCCGTCGGCTTCTCCCCCTCAGGAGCCAGCCAGGGATCCCTGGCCCGGCCCGATGCTCTCTTGGAGACTGCCCAGGAGCTGGTTCGCCTGGGGGCAGAGGCCATTGCCGTGGTGGCCCGCTTTCCGGATGACTTGGACTTCAGCCAGTACGAGCAGGGAAGGGGGGTGGATCCCCTGGCCGGCGTCGAAGCCCTGATCAGCCACCTGGTGGTGCGGGAGTTGCGGATCCCTTGTGCCCATGCCCCCGCTTTCTACCCTGAGACTTTCCCCAAGCCGGTTCACCCCCGCGCTGCTGCTGAAGAGGTGGGGTTTACCTTCTTGCCTTCGGTTTTGGTGGGCCTCAGCTACGCTCCCCAATTTGTCAAGAGCGGGGATCCCGCCCAACCGGGCGACCTGACAGCAGAGCAGGTGGACAGCGTCATTGCCCCGGCCACTGCCTTTGGGGGGCCTGGCTTGCTGCACCTGGCCAGCCGTTATTGCGGCGCAACGCTGTCGCAACCCCACCACAATGCTCCGCCGCTGACGCGAACGGACGGAGTCCTTGCCCGTCCTCCGCTTTTCATTGCCGTCGAGGAAAACACCACCGTGATGCAGGTGCACCCCCGCCAGTTGGGGATCCCTCATGTATCGGTAACCTCCTATCTAGAGGCGATTGGAGTGGTGGTGGCCCACCGAGCAGGAGTGGCCTGGTCGTCGCTACGGCTCTCCCCCTCCACCCCGGAAAAGCTGGGATCCCACACTTGCGCCGTTCGCGGTCGCGGTGCGGAGCACTTGAGCGGGACGGAGTCCCAGTAGGCTACCGGTCGCGTTAGCGGGACGGAGTCCATGAGCAGATGGGAGCCGGCAGGGGATCCGCCGGGTTTAGGCCGGCAAACCACTCCGACAGGGCGGCCGGCAAGCAGAGGCCGGGGTTTCCCTCGATGTGCAGCCGCTCCAGTCGGGGCAGTTCTGCCAAAAAGGTCGGCAGTTCTCCCGTGAATTGGTTACGTGCCAGGCGCAGATCCCGTAACTGATTCAGCTGAGCCAGCTCGGGGGGCAGGGATCCGCTGAGGCGATTGTCCGACAGGTAGAGGTTTTCCAGGTGGCGCAGTTGCCCCAGTTGGGGGGGAATAGGCCCAGAGAGCTGATTGCGATCCAAAAACAGGCCCTTGAGGGAGCTCATCTGGCCCAGTTGGCCGGGAAGGGTGCCGCTGAGGCGGTTGTTTTGCAGGATGAGGTTTTCCAGGTGGCGCAGTTGCCCCAGCTGGGGGGGAATAGGCCCAGAGAGCTGGTTGTGATCCAAAAACAGGCCGCGCAGGTTGCGCAGCTGCCCCAGCTCGGATGGGATGGAGCCGGAGAATTCGTTGTAGTCGAGAAACAGGTTTTCCAACTGGCTGAGTTGCCCCAGCTCGGGCGGCAGGGGGCCGGAAAGTTGGTTGTGGCTGAGGGACAAGGCTCGCAACCGGCGAAATTGGCCTATTTCGGGCGGCAGGGATCCGCTCAACCCCTGACGATCCAGCACCAGTTGGACAAGACACTGATCCGGATCAAAAAGGGCCACCTCCTCTACCTTCACCTCCGGACGGCCCAGAGCTGCCAAGATCTGCCGCAGCAAGAGGGGATCCCGACAAAGGGGAGCAGACCAGGCCCCCATCCCCCAGCTCAGCCAAACCCAGATCGCCAACAGGCCCACCGCCCACCTCTCGTGCCGAGCCATTCCCCTCTGCTGCTTCATCCCTGCTCTCCAAAGGATCTTTGCCAAGGTAGCATCCTACTCCGTCCCGCCTCCGCCGGGGTTGTTGCTATGGGCAGGGGAACCGCGACGTAGAAGAGTTCTGGCCCGGAACCGGCTAAGGACTCCGTCCCGCTAGCGCGAGCAGCTACACTGAAAAGCCGATGACCTCCTCTTCGGCAAACCTCCATGGCCAGGATCAACGACCACTTCCTCAAGCTCAAGACCGGCTATCTCTTTCCCGAGATCGCCCGGCGGGTGCAGGCTTTTGCCACCGCCCATCCCGAAGCTCAAATTATCAAAATGGGCATTGGCGATGTCACCGAGCCGCTGCCGGAAGCCTGTCGAACGGCCATGATCCGGGCGGTGGAGGAAATGGGGGAACGGGCCACCTTTCGCGGCTATGGGCCAGAGCAGGGCTACGAGTGGCTGCGCCAGGCCATTGCCCGGCACGACTTCCAGGCCCGCAACTGCGATATCGACGCTTCCGAGATCTTCGTCTCCGATGGCTCCAAGTGCGATTGCGGCAACATCCTGGATATCCTCGGCCACGACAACACCATCGCCATCACGGATCCTGTCTATCCGGTTTATGTGGACACCAACGTGATGGCGGGCCATACGGGGCCGGCCAACGAACGCGGCGAATACGAGGGCCTGGTCTATCTGCCCATCACTGCCGAAAATCACTTCACCGCCAGCCTGCCCAGCCAAAAGGTGGATGTGATCTACCTCTGCTTCCCCAATAACCCCACAGGCGCAGTGGCCACACGGGAGCATCTGCAAAACTGGGTGGACTATGCCCGTGCCCACGGCTCCCTGATCCTGTTCGATGCCGCCTACGAAGCCTATATCACCGAGCCCGGGATCCCCCACTCCATTTACGAGATTCCAGGGGCGCGGGAATGTGCCATCGAGTTCCGCTCCTTTTCCAAAACCGCTGGGTTTACCGGCACCCGCTGTGCCTTTACGGTGGTGCCCAAGTCTTTGCGGGGGCAAGCTGCCGATGGATCCTGGGTGGATCTGTGGAGCTTGTGGTATCGCCGTCAATCCACCAAGTTCAACGGGGTGTCCTACATTGTGCAGCGGGGGGCGGAGGCGGTCTATTCCGAAGCGGGGCAAGCGCAGGTGCAAGGTCTGGTGCAGTTTTACCTGGAAAATGCCCGCATCATTCGCCAGCAGTTGGCCGAAGTGGGGATCCAAGTCTATGGCGGCGTGAATGCCCCCTACGTCTGGGTGAAAACACCCGATGGGCTGAGCAGTTGGGAGTTTTTCGACAAGCTGCTGCACACCTGCCATGTGGTGGGTACCCCCGGCTCTGGCTTCGGCAGCGCCGGAGAGGGCTATCTGCGCCTGTCCGCTTTCAACAGCCGCGCCAACGTGGAAGAGGCAATGCGCCGCATTGGCAGCGTGTTTGCGGGGGCTGGAGCCGTTGGTTAATTGAGTCTTGACCCAGAGGGCGAGGATTCTTTCAAGCGCTCCCCGCCGCCAGAGGCGAACAGCTTGGGCCCGACAGGAAAGATGACGAACCAGTCGGCGATACCGCCGCGAACCCTTTTGCCTGCAACGCAGCAACTGGGCCAGCTTCCCCTTCGGCTTTCCGGGTACTGCCGCTTCGACTGCAGCTCCTGACCGTTAGCGATGAAGATATCCATACCCTCATGGGCAGTGGCCAGGTGAACTTTGCCCAAATCCACCCCATTTCCACCAGAACGGGTGTGTTCTGGGGCCAAGGTATCACCCTTTCTCATTGGGCAGATAGAGTTCGCAGCAGCCCAGCAAAAAGCTGCCCTGATCGCGTCAGCAGGTCGTATCTTGGTCGGCCAGTTCTGGCGAAAGCCTTTCACAAAGCAGGCCGTAGGTCTTTTGCCTGGATCCCTAGACCAGCAGCGGGGCTTTGCGCCAAGCCTTGGGCTGCTGGAACCGGTGCAGATCTCGGATCAGCCGCACCCAGCCGTCAGACATGGACTCCACCAAAACTTTGCCTTTCTCCGGCGTGGCGGCGGTGGCATCGCCCAAAACTCCGCTCTGGGTGAGATCGCGAGTTGCCCAAGCGAAAGGGATCCGCCCTTCCATGCTGAGCAAGCTGTTTTCCGGCAGATCGTGGGGATATTCGCAGACCAATCGGTCGGTTCGCACCGTGTCCGGCAAAAGGTGCATCAGCATACTGGTCTCCCCATCGCCGGCGTGAATGCCCAATTCCCGTTCTTTCTCGGTAAACAGCTCTCGTCCTTCGTGGGGAACGCGCCAGACCGACACCGGAAACAGCATGAAATCTTCATACTTCTGGTGCAGATCGCGGGCAACAATCTCCAGGACCTGTGGCTGGCCACCGTGGGAATTGAGGAACACCAGCTTGCGAAACCCAGCTCGGTAGATGCTCTCTGCCACTTCTGTCAGCACCGCCATCAGGGTTTGAGCCGAGAGGGTAATGGTGCCGGGGAAATGCCAATGCTCGTTGGCTTTGCCGTAACATTGGGTGGGCAAAACATAGGCCGGGATCTCAGGCTCCAGCTTCTCCATGGCGCGCCCAATGATCGCCGTGCCGATGCAGGCATCCACCACCAGGGGCAGGTGGGGCCCATGTTGCTCGATTGAGGCAACCGGCTGAATGATCACCACGTTCTCTTTGTCGGGCATGGCCTGGATCTCCGTCCAGGTCAGGTAGGGGAAAAAGCGGTGGGGCGGGACAAAAGTGTGCATCATGGCGGGATCCGTTCAAGTTTGATCAGAAAGCTACCTAGCACCATGCCACAAAATCGGGTTTACGAAATGCCCGCAAAGACGGGATCCCCGGCCAACCCGCCTGCCAAAGAAACGTAAGAAAGCCATCGATTAGGATAAGTACAGTCTGTACAGTTTCCGGTCAACGATTGCATGACCCTGTTGCCTTGTTTGCCCGCCCAGTGTGACTCTGTTGAGGGCCTGCGTCTGCTGGGGCGCCCTTTGCCCGCCTCGGCGGAAGTGGGCAGCGCTACCCCCTCACCCCGTCCCATTCTCGCCCTGCCAGGGTTGCAGGCCACCCTCTATGTGGAGCTGATTCAGGTTTCTCGCCACAGTCTTGAGGCAGGCTCTGACACCCCGCCGCTGCTCTGGGTGCGGCCTCTCCTGCTCAGGCAGGGATCCCAAGTCTTCAACCTGCGGGCCACCTCGGATTTGCTCTGGCCTGCTGCCGGCTTTGTTCCGGCCTATGCGGAGGAGGTATTGCCCCTTCTGGAACAGGCAAGGGATCCCGCTCCCCACGAGCTCCCTGCCCGACAGCAGTTGCAGGCATTTCTGCGGCAAGTCTGGCGAGGCTAGGCTGCCCCGGAATGGCCAAGGGAGGCGGCCAACCTTTGCAAAGCCGATGCCAACATCGCTAGAGCCGCGTCAATTTCTGCCGGGGTGACGATCAAGGGGGGCACAAAGCGCACCACCTGGGATCCTGCCGGCACCAACAACAGCCCGCAGTCCATGGCTGCCTTGACCACTTCAGCCGCCGGGATGCGCACCACCAAGCCCTGAATCAGGCCCCAGCCCCGCACTTGCTCAACGAGCTGCGGAAACTGCTCCGCCAAGCGGGACAGCCCCTGACGCAGATACACCCCTGTCTGCTGGGCATTCCAAACCAAACTCTCCGACATTAGCGTGCGGCAAACCGCCAGGCCCACCGCACAAGCCAAGGGGTTGCCCCCAAAGGTGCTGGCGTGATCCCCCGGCTGAAACACGGCGCAAAAGTCTTTCGCCAACAAGGCCCCGATGGGGATCCCACCGGCCAGGCCCTTGGCCAAGGTGAACACATCCGGCTCCACCCCCAGGTTACAGTGGCCCCACAGCATGCCAGTACGGCCCATGCCCACCTGCACCTCATCCAAAATCAGCAGAATGCCCCGCTCGCTGCAGATCCGGCGCAACCATTGAAAATAGGCGGGATCCCCCGGCACAACCCCCCCTTCCCCCTGCAACGGCTCCAACAGCACGGCACACACCCGCTCGCCCCAGCGCTCCAACACCGCTGCTGTGCCCTCGATGTCGTTGTAGGGAACGTAATCAAAGCCGGGCACCAGAGGGGCAAAGTCTTTTTGGTATTTGGGCTGGCCGGTGGCGGTAATGGTGGCCAGGGTGCGGCCATGGAAGCTGGCATGGGCGGTGAGGATCATCGGATCTTGGATCCCGCGCACCGTGTGGGCATACTTGCGAGCCAGCTTAATGGCTCCCTCATTGGCTTCCGCCCCTGAGTTGCAGAAAAACACCTTGTCGGCACAGGAGTGCTGGGTCAGCCATTGAGCCAGTTGTGCCTGCGGCTGGTTGTAGTAAAGGTTGGAAACATGGTGCAACTGTTGTGCCTGCTCGGTGAGCGCCTGAATCCACAGCGGGTGGGCATGCCCCAGGGTACAGGTGGCAATGCCGGCCACAAAGTCCAGGTACTCGCGCCCCTGCTCATCCCAAACCCGACACCCCTGCCCGCGCACCAAGGTCAGGGGATAGCGCCCATAGGTGGCCATCACATGCTCGGCAAACAGCTCGGCAGTTGTCGGGGATCCCGAGGGGGCACTGGCAAGAGGCGAAGTCAGGGGGGACATGGCCGGTGAAGGATTGTTGTCGTGTTGGCGGCGCGGAGCGCTTTGGGGCTGGCGCAAGCCGTGTTTCGAGTGTACCACCCTGCTTTTGGAGATGATATTCTGGCAGGGCCCAAGATTCAGGGATCCCTACGAACCGATGTCGCGGCGGGGGGTAACGGTCTGGTTTACGGGATTGAGCGGGGCGGGCAAAACCACCCTGAGCTGCGGCGTGGCCCAGCAGTTGCGCGCTTGGGGGCTGCCGGTGGAAGTGCTCGATGGGGACCTGGTGCGGCAACATCTCACCAAGGGTCTGGGCTTCAGCAAAGTGGATCGGGAGGAGAACATTCGCCGCATCGGCTTTGTGGCGGAGATGCTGACTCGGCACGGGGTGATTGTGCTGGTGTCGGCCATTTCCCCTTATCGGGCGGTGCGGCAGGAGGTACGGCAGTATATTGGCAGCTTTATCGAAGTCTTTGTGGATGCCCCCCTGGAGGTGTGCGAACGCCGGGATGTGAAGGGCCTCTATCGAAAGGCGCGGGCAGGCTTAATCCAGCACTTTACCGGTATTGACGATCCCTACGAGCCGCCGGAACAGCCGGAGGTGGTGTGCAAAACTGCCGAGCAAAGCATCTCCGAATGTATTGACCTGGTGATACAAAGCCTAAAAAGCAGAGGTTATGTCTAACAGGCCCCCTGCTCTTACGTTGCCCGTAGAGGGTGGGCTTCCCCCTGGAGTAGCTGCAAAGAACCTAGAATTAAGAAAGGCTTACAAGCAACTCCTATGGCTTCGACATCGGCATCGGCCACTCCCATTTCGGCGCAGTGGATCTGGCGGGGGCAGTCAGTTCATTACGTCAAACAGGGTGAGCAGGGGCAGCCTCTGCTTCTGGTGCACGGCTTTGGAGCCTCCACCGACCACTGGCGCAAGAACATTCCCGAATTGGCTCAACACTACCAGGTGTACGCTATCGATTTGCTGGGTTTCGGTCGCTCCGCCAAGCCCAACTGGGACTACCGCGCCGAAATCTGGCGGGATCAGCTGCGGGACTTTTGCCAACAGGTAATCCGTCGGCCTGTGGTAGGGATCGGCAACTCCCTGGGCGGCTATGTGGTGCTCAGTTTTGCGGCGGAGTGGCCGGAGTGGGTGCGGGGCGTGGTGCTTTTGAATGGGGCAGGTGGGTTTTCCACGCTCAAAGGATCCCCGACCGGATGGCGGCAATGGATAGGCGGATTGGTGGGCTGGGGCCTGCGCCAGCGCCTGGTGTCTTACCTGCTGTTTCAGTATTTGCGGCAGCCGCACGTGATCCGAGCCAAGCTGAAGCAGGTTTACTACGACCCGGCAGCCGTGACCGATCAGCTGGTCGAGGCCATCCATCGCCCCACCCAGGATCCGGGGGCTGCCGATGTGTTTGTGGCCTTGATGCGAGGTGGGCAGAAGGGACGGTATGTAGATGAGCTGCTGTGCAGCTTGGTGCGCCCGCTGTTGTTGATCTGGGGAGAACGGGATCCCTGGATGCGGGCTCGGGAACGCTCTAAGCTGTACCGGGCCCACTACCCTCAAGCAGTGGAATACTTCCTGGAGGCTGGCCACTGCCCCCACGATGAGCGCCCCGAAGAGGTCAATGCCCTGATTCACCGGTGGATCGAGACCGGGATCCCAGCCACCACTTCTCCCCCCATTTCCAAAGCTGCCCCTGTATCGGAAGTCCATCCCTAGGCGGCCCGTCTAGCTTGGGCTATCCAACAATTCCTCCTGGGGATCCCCTTCTAGGCCGATGGTGTACTTAGACCATTCTCGATGGGAACCACTGCCGACGGCTTTGGAGATTTCAAAGTAAAGAGTGCTGTGGGGACGGCGGGGTTGGCGCAGCAGGGGCATACCGGCTTCGCGGGGGGTGCGGTTCCCTTTTTTCACGTTGCAACGCACACAGGCACTGACCACATTTTCCCATGTATCCCCGCCGCCACGAGACCGAGGGATCACGTGATCCAGGGTGAGATCTTCGCCGAAGCAGCCGCAGTACTGACAACGATGCCCATCCCGGTAGAGGACGTTGCGGCGCGTAAGTGGGATCTCCTTGTGGGGAACGTGGACATAGTGGCGCAGACGAATGACAGTGGGCAAGGGAATGTTGCCGTACACCACTCGGCCATTGTGCTCGATTTGCTCGGCCTTGCCCTTAAGCAAAAGAACGACTGCCCTGCGCCAACTGGTGATGTTGAGCGGCTCGTAGGAGGCATTCAAAACCAAAACCTTGCCCATAGTGCCGCGCACCGCTGACGGGATCCCCAACCTAAGCCGGAAGGCGCCAGCCCCCTGAAGTTATGCAAAATGTTAACACAGCTTTAGATTCAAGCAGTAGGAGTTCTGTGCTCCAGGAGATATTCCCGGCTGCTGCAAAACGCTACTCTGGAGAAGAGCTGTTGGCAAGGGCGTGTTCAATCCTAGGGCATTACGTGGGGTTTCCCGAATAGGCTGAACTTTATTGAGGTGATGAAGCCGGAACTGAAATCTTCAACTCAACAGCAGGATCTGCCCCAAAAGAGAAATCCAGGCGAGGGATCCCGCTGGCTGATGGGTCTAGCCATCCTGCTGCTCTGTCTGGGATCCCCCAACCGCTGGCTGCACTGGTTTCCGGGAGCGCTGCTGGGCCTAGCCCTGCTGTTTGGCCTGTGCGAGCAACGGCAAGGGTGGGCGCGGTGGCGTTTGGCCTATGGCCTCTGGTTTTGGGTTTGCCTGTATGCCTTCTGGGTGGATCCCTTCTCGGTTGAGGTGTTGAGCGCCTGGGAGATCCTAGGGGGCGTGGTGGTGGCTCCCCTGATCCCCCTCTTTTTCACCACCGCTACGCTCCTCAGTTTGGAGCTGAGCCGCCCCCTGCCGGCTTGGGCACGTCCGCTGGGCTTGGCCACGGTCTGGACAGGCTTGGATGGGCTGTTGGGCTTGCTCTGGTGGCCCATCCCTTTCCACTGGGGATCCCTGTTGTTCGACTGGCCCCTCGGGATCCAAGTAGCCGATGTTACGGGGATCTGGGGGGTTACCTTTTTTGCCGTGTTCGTCAATGGGGTTCTTTGGCAGATGGCCAGGCAGATTTCTAGCCGGTGGCAGGCGGCTGGGGGATCCCTGAGAAACGTTTTGGGTGAGATGCTCAGGAACAGGGATTTCTGGGGTACGCTCGCCTGCGGCCTGGGGTTGACGGGGCTGGTCTTGGCCTATGGAAGCGCACGCCTGGCCTACTTCGATGCCTTGGCCGTCGAAAACAGGGATCCTGACTTTCGGGTGGCGGCGGTGCAGCAGGTGGCTTGGCTGGAAGCCGATCGCAGTTGGAACTACCGCCTGGAGCGCTACCGGGAGCTGCATCAGCTTTCTGCCCAGGGGGTGGCTGCTGGGGCACAGTTGGTGGTTTGGCCGGAGGGGGCGCTGCGGGCACGGCTGCTGAATACTGGCCTGGAACCCTACGTGATCGAGCCAATGCAAGCGATTCTGCCGCCGGAAGGCGCTTTGATTACGGGGGCAACAGAGCCGGATCCCCGCACAGCCCATTTGCCGGAGCCAGAGCAGCGATTTTTTAACACGGCCCTGTTGTTTGACGCCCGGGGCAACTTGCTGGATGGGTTTGGCAAGCAGTGGATCTTTCCCTATTTCGAGTCGGGGCGCTACGTGCCTTCACCCGATGGCTATCGGCCTCTGGACGGAGGGGAGCTTTTCGGGCCTTTGGGGGTGATGATCTGCTTGGAGAGCGTCTTGCCTGCGCCCAGCCGAACTTTAACCCGTCGCGGCGCCGAGTCTTTGATCGTGATTTCGGATGATAGCTGGTTTGGTAATAGCCACTGGCCGATGTTGCATGGCCAGCTCTCGGTTTTCCGGGCTGTGGAAAATCGGCGGGGCGTGGTGTTTGTCAATAACACAGGCGGCAATCTGGTGGTGGATCCCTCAGGTCGGCTCCAGCAGGTTGGCCCCATCTTTCAGCGGGGGGTGATTACGGGAGAAGTGAAGCGGCGTTCTGAGACAACTTTCTACAATCGCGCGGGGGATTGGCTGGCGTGGCTGACGTTGGGGCTATCTTTGGGGCTATGGCGCTGGGGATCCCGAGCAAGGCAAGGATGAGTTAGAATCGATAGGCCCACCGGTGGGTCTGCGGATTCTCCTATCCAGTCCTCACTTCAAAGCCCTGCTGATGTAGCTCAGTTGGTAGAGCAGCTCACTCGTAATGAGCAGGTCGTCGGTTCGAGTCCGATCATCAGCTTTCTGGAGTTGAACACCTCAGAGTCCCTTTGGGAGAAGAGTTGGGGGTGGTCGCGGAAGCGGCGCGGAGCGTTTGGGCAGCAGCGATCATTCTTTCGAATTGCAGTGAAACCTTGGAACGGCTACAGTTGTGGAGGGCACCAGAAAAGATTTCGGGTAGAGACCCCCAAAGAATGGAGAATATCTCTCATTACCCCTGTGCAGTACTTCCAATGCTCAGGATCTGCACACATGCGGTCGGGATTTAACTCCATCTCATAATGGATAACATTGGGGATCCCGGCAAACTCATCAGAAGACTGAGGAGAAACAATCAGCAGCAGAAAAGGCTTGCCCCTGCGCTTAGCCGCCAGCTTATCCATTAAGTCAACAACGGCCTCTCGCCGGCAACCCCCTGTGCGCACAAACAAGACTTTATCGGCTTTTTCCAAAACATACATAAAACGCTTGGCGCGAGCAGTGTAGCGAGTTCGCATTCGCTCATGGATGGGGTGCATATTCTGAAGTGGATCTTCCCCCTCTTCCACTTCATGGCCAAAGGAGAGGCCCGTCCACTTGCTGTGGTAAATTCGCCGATCTTCAGGGCTGTAGTGTAAATATTGCGGATCCCACATGCCCTGAAACTCGTTGTGGATCATATCGGCCACATCAGCCAAATTGCTGGTGCGTGTCAAATCAAAAGGAAAGGCAGGCCCGTCATATTCCAACTTGTAGAGCAGCATTCGCACCGCGCAGCGATCCCCTAACGGCACAATGGCAACACGATGAATATCGGATAATTTGCAGGTGTATTCCAGCAGCATGACCGATTCGGGAGCAGCCTTTACCCGGCTTTCGAGGCCGCCTTCCCCGATCATCAGGGTTCGGAAGAGAGCTTCGCGGTGGCTCGGATCTTCATAAACACCCGCTGGCATGGCTTTGAGAGCAGCCCGCACTTCCTTCCACATGGGGTGGATGTTGTACTCGTGATTGCTCTGGTTGATCACGCACAGGCGAGGTATGGGATCAGAAGAGCCTTCTGAGGATCCACTGAGCTTGAGAAGGATCAACGATCCATCCTCGAAGATCGTTTCTACTGATTCCGAGGAAAAGAACTGAGCTATTGGGGAGAAGACAAGATCGGCATCCGCAGGAATGGAGAGGGTGGTTTGCACCGAACCATCTTCTTGTACGGAAAGGGAATATAAGGTAGCATCCCCTAGCCTTTCATCGCTTTTGCCAATATACAGACCCGGCTGTAGACCTGCTTTTTGGAAAGCGGCTTGCAAAGGTTGCCAAGTGGGCGTGATGGTATAAGGGTAGGGAGTTATATTCACGATGCGAAATTGGTTTTTGCCTGTTTCTGCAGTCACCCAAAAACCATGCTCATCTGCAAAAACGACCCGTTCTCCAACGGGTTGAGCAAGCTTTCTACGAGCTGAACTAACTTGGCCGGGATCCAAAAGAGAGAGATCGATGGCCTCAAACATGACCTGATGACCCTTGGAATTGGGGTGAGCTGGGTCAAAAGCAAGGTCTGGTTTCCAGCGGCTCTGTCCATCTTCCAAATGAGGCAGCCAATTGAACACAGGGCATCCCCAGCTGAGCATTCTTTGCTGAGTTTCTTGCAAAAGAAGATGCTGTTCTGGGCCGTAGTTTGCATGGGGATAAACCCCTCCCAGAACTGGCAAGGCTCCAATGTCTTGAATTCGCTGAATTAGCCGCTGCAGGCCGTTTTCAAACCGTCTCTGCAGGGCGCGGCGATGCTGGGGCAAGGCCGATGCCAAGCCTTCATTTCCCAAAGACAAAGCAACAATAACGACATCGGGATGTTCAGGGATCACCGCCTGCTCAAACCGCAACAGAGTTCGGCTGACATTGGCCCCCAATTGGGAGAGATTTCGCACTTGATGGCCATAGCGCTCTTGTAGAGCTTTCTGCAACAGCCAAGCCCAACCTCGCAACAGCCAGGCGCTGCACCCCAGGGCAACGGAGCTGCCCAAAATGACGACTTTTAGCCCTTGCGGATTTTCCGGTTCGACCTCAGGAATGGGATCGGCAAAATAGCCGTAAGGATAGGCAGGGATCTGGCCAAACTCCCCATCCTCGACAATCAAAACTGCCGGTAAAGGTTCTGGCTCAAGTGGCACCCAGCGATTGACAGCGGTGGATTCCCAAATCACTTCGCCACCGGCTTGCACGCGCAGATACCGGTACTCTACTCGAGGGATTTCTTTTGAACACCCGCTATAGGGCAACAACGGGCCGGGCGCGCCGTCTGCTGGGCTCAACGGCAACTCTACCCACCACAGCGGATAATGAGCGGGATCCGTCTGCAGCCAAATACAATGGCAGGGATCCCAGGAGCCCAATTTTGCGCTGGATCCCACCAAGGCAATTCGCTCGCCCGGCTGGGTGATGGCACGAACCTGGAAGCGATACATAACGTTTTCCTGGCACAGGATTCAATGGGAAATTGTGGGGCTGTGCGGGCGGACTGCACTCACTCATCACCCAATCAACAGCTCAGCAGCCGGCTGAGAAGGGCAAGAGCCTGGGAGCTGATCCCATCTCTGCTGTTTTATCCGGGAAAAAGAGAAGTTCTTAAATCTGGAAAGGAAAGATCTCTAGTACCCAAAAATCCAGTTCAACTGGGCCAATACGGTTCTTAATACAGTTCTGAATAAAGACTCAGTCAATCTTGGCTTAAAGCTAGCATATTGACCGAGGGCTGTCTGTTTTCCAGAGCACTTTTAGACTCTCTCTGGGGTACAGGTTTCCAACTGCCGCTGGGGCAAAATAACTTCAAAGCTGGATCCCTGGCCCAGCTCGCTCTCCACCTGCACCTGACCTTGATGCTGTTGGGCAATGCTTTTGACGATCGCCAGCCCCAAACCTGACCCCGAGAGGCGACCGGGATCCCCGCTGCGAGCCGGATCTGCTCGATAAAAGCGATCGAACACATGGGGCAGAGCCTGGGGGGGGATCCCTGGCCCGGTATCTTGTACCCGTACCACCAGCTCTGGGGATCCGGAGCGCAGCCGTTGTTCCAGCCTCACCTGCACCTCTCCTTGCGGGGGAGTGTGGAGAAGGGCGTTTTCAATCAGGTTGGTGAACAGGCGGGCCAATTGATCTTCATCTCCCCAAAAACCGAAGGGATCCACTTGGGCGGGAGAAGGTTCCTTCCCGCTCTCAGGGGCAGCAATCTCCAGCTTCAAGCGGATCTGCTTTTGGTTGGCCAAGCCCTGCAGCTCCTCCACCACCTGCAGCAGCAGAGCATCCAGCGCACAGCAACGGGGTTGGAAAGGCACCATACCGCTGTCGTGGCGGGCCAGAAACAGCAGGTCATCCACCAGGCGACCCAGCCGCAAACACAGCCGCTCCACCATCTGCCAGCGCTGCCGGGTGTCGGCATCCAATTGGGAATCCGCCAAAGCCACCTGTACCGCGGTTTGGATGCTGGCCAAGGGACTGCGCAGCTCGTGGGAGGCATCGGCGGTAAATTGCTTGAGCTGCTGATAAGACTGCCGGATGGGCTGCATGGCCAGGCCGGAGAGCATCCAGCCAATGGCCCCCACACCCGTCAAACCGGCCACCACCCAGAGGGAAAGATCCCGGATCAACTGTCGCGTTGGCTTGCTCACCTCAAACCAAGGATGGCTGACCCGCAGATAGCCCAGCAGCTTCCCATGGGCCACGATCGGCTCGGTGAACTGACGCAGCCAATACCCAGGGGCGATACGGGCAGTGTGCAGGGATCCCTCGGTCAATAGGGGGGCAGGGATCCCGCCGGGCACCGTGGACCAGATGAGCGTTCCTTGAGGGCCGAACCACTCCAAGTCGATGTGATCGTCCTCTAGGGTGCTGGGATCATCCCGAAAGCTGGCCTCCAAGCTGCGGCGGGCTTGCTGCGGATCCAAGAGGCTCTCATCCACCACCAAAGACCGCTCGACAATTTCCACCACATGGCCAAGGGTATCGTCCACCCGTTCAATCAGGGTTGACTGCACGTACCAATAGAAGCTGCCGGCAAACAACAGCAGCAACACTGCCGTAACCGTTGTATACCAGAAGGCCAACCACTGCCGCGTCGCTTGAAACATGGGAGCTGCACCGCGGGGGGAAACGGAGTGGGGCTAGCTGTGAACACGGGGTTCGGGGTGAAGGGAAGACAAGATCTCGGCCTCCACCTGGAGTAGAGTATCGAGACGCTCCTGCACCTGATCGGCGGGAAACTGCTCCAACGCCAAATCCAAATAAAGCTGCCAATGGCGCTCCTCCGCAGCCGCCAGCCAGAGATAAAACTGCCGCAGCTCTGGGTCGGGCGCGTGGATCCCGAGCAAGCCCAAGCGTTCGTGGCTGCGGGCCTCGATGATGGCAGCCACCAGCAGGGCATCCAACAGATGTTCCGGCTCAGAGCGGCGCAGGTGTTGGTTTAGGCGAGCGGCATAGGGAGCAGCCGACAAGGGCTTGATGGGGATCCCCAGCCGTTGCAGGTGGCGATGCACCCGCTCAAAATGCTGCAGCTCCTCCCGCGCCAGCGGCGAGAGGGTTTCCACCAAACGCCCATTAGCCGGGTAGCGAAAGAGCAGACTGAGGGCGTTGCCCGCTGCTTTTTTCTCACAATTGGCGTGGTCTAGCAAGACCAGATCGATGTGCCGGGTAGCCTGTTCGATCCAGTCCTCAGAGGTACGAGAAGCAAGTTCTAGAGCAAGCACAGGGTCGGTAGGAAAGGGTTAAGAGAAGTTCTAGGGACGAACAATCTCCACAGTAACCCGCCCCGTCAGCTCCGGGATCGGGGGATGACACTTGGTCAATCGGATCTTAGCTTTGCTGGCCCCTGTCTCCCGCAGCACCATTTCGGCAATCGCCTCCGCCAAGCTCTCGATCAGCACAAACTGATTGCTTTTCACCAATTCCGCAATCCCGGCCACTGCAGAACGGTAGTCGAGGGTGTCGCGCAACTGGCCGCTGAGAGCAGCCGGGCGCAGATCCGCCCACAGCTCGAAATCCACTTCAAACCATTGCCCCAAAGCCCGTTCCGCCTCATCAAAACCGGTATAACCGTAGTAGCGCAGGCCGGAGACGATCAGCCGATCTCGCAACTGCTCGGGGGGTCGCCGAGGGATCCGATCGGGATCTGGATAGGGCTGCTGACTGTTGCTGCTGACACTGGTGGGGATCTGTAGCTCCATCACATCCTCCAAGCTCGACCTGGAGACCCCATCCCACAGGGCCTGACGAAACAACGAAACCTTGGCTCGACCCTAGGAGCAGGCTGCCCCTTGTCCCCATTTCCTTTTTGATTCTTTAACAAACTCCGGGATCCCCGTCCCTCAGCGGCTGAGGGCCAACGCTCTTCCCTCTACGGTCGCCGCCATCTCCCACAACAGATCTTCCGTCTCTTCCCAGCCGATGCAGCCATCGGTGATGGAAACCCCGTACTGGAGCGGCGCCCCTTCCTGCCAGGTTTGCTTGCCCGGGTAGAGGTTGCTCTCCAGCATCAGCCCCATCAGAGCCCGCTGCCCCGCCTGGTACTGCTGTAGCACTGCTCGACAGACGGATCCCTGGTTGCGGTAATTTTTGTGGGAGTTGTCATGGGAGCAGTCCACCATCACCGAGCGAGGGATCCCTTGATCCTTCATCAGCAGTGCCGCCCGCGCCACATCTTCCGGGCCGTAGTTGGTCTTGCCCCCTCCCCCCCGCAACACGATGTGCCGATCCGGGTTGCCGGTGGTTTTCACCAGAGCCGTCATGCCATCTTGGCCGATGCCCAGGAAACTGTGGGGATGGCTGGCGGAGAGAATGGCATTGAGCGCAATTTCCAGCCGCCCGTCGGTGCCGTTTTTGAAGCCCACAGGCATGGAGAGGCCGCTGGCCATTTCCCGGTGAGTTTGGCTTTCGATGGTTCTGGCGCCAATGGCCGCCCAGCTCACCAGATCCGCCGTGTATTGAGGGGTCACCGGATCCAGCATCTCGGTAGCACAGGCCAGGCCCAGCTCGTTGATCTGCAGGAGAATGGAACGGGCCAGTTGCAGGCCGGTGGCAATGTCGCAGGAGCCATCCAGGTGGGGATCGTTGATCAGGCCCTTCCAGCCCACCGTGGTGCGGGGTTTCTCAAAATACGTACGCATGACAACCACTAGGTGCTCCCGAGTTTGGTCGGCCACCCGCTTGAGGCGATGGGCATACTCCAGAGCCGCTGCAGGATCGTGGATGGAACAGGGGCCGACGATCACCACCAAGCGATGGAGATCCCGTCCGTGGATGATGTCGCGGATGGCTTGCCGAGTGGAGAGCACCACCTGGGCTGCCGTTTCCGTAAGGGGCAGCTTGGCCTTGACAGCAGCAGGGGCAATCAAGGGAGTCACCTCTTGGATATTGCAATTGTCGGTTTGAGGGGGCATGGAACTGTCCTCAGCGTGCAAGTGGGTAGATGGGGTCTCGAGCCATCAAAAAAGCCCTGGCGCTGGGCTCAGGGCTTCAGGACTGACTCGGGTAAACTGTAGGTCTTTGTTTACGCGCCACCCTTCTGCCCTGGTCGTTGCCAGGGAAAGCTAAAGTAGCCAAAAAAGGAAGCGCGCCAGACCATGCGGAGAACAAACTTAAAACCTGTACGAGATAACTATACCCGAAAAAACCCTGTTTGCCATCTCAGGGATCCGGTTTCCTGGGGAAGTCTTAAGTCGACCGAGCCGCTGGCTTGGCAATCCAGTAGCCGCAGGGGTGTTCTCCCTGCACCTGCCAGGTGATGCGCTCTACTCGGCAATCGGGCAAGGCGGCAGCAAACATCTCCAGTTCGTGGCCGCAGACGCTAGGAAACGTGTGGGCAATCTGGGCAATGGCGCAATTGTGCTCGACCAACACATACTGCTCGACGTAAGGCTCGGATCCCTCTGCTGCCAGCGGCACAGTCAGGTCGGCAGGATAGGGGTAGTACTCCGCCATGTAACCCTCTGCCTGGCGCAACTGCACCAAACGCTCCAGCCGCTCCCGTAGGGATCCAGATCCCAGCTGGGCCTGATATTCCCGGGCTTTGCGCTGCCACTGATGGTGGAGAAGGGATCCCATCTGTTCGGATCCCAGAGTTTCGGCCAGGGTGTTGAGCAGACCAAGGGCAAACTCATCGTAGCTGGCGGGAAATTGCTCTTCTCCCAAGGGGCTGAGCTGATAGAGATGCTGGGGTCGCCCTAGACCATTGGGTTGAGCGATATGTTTGATCAACCCCTCTGCCTCCAGATCCTTGAGGTGGCGGCGGATGGCCTGGGGAGAAATGCGCAGGTGCTCTGCCAGCGTTTGGGCGTTGGCCTGCCCCGCCTTGCGCAGATAGACCAAGATGGCCTGCTTACTCGAAGCGGGTTGAGCGACCTGCCCGGTGATCTTGCGCGCGCTGTCCACCCTCGCCCTCCTGGTTAGACTGGGTTAATCGGCTGCCGCTGCCAGCACAGCTCTCTGCTATTTTGACAACGGGATCATTGCTAAAGTAACCTGAGGATCAGTTAAACAACAACTCTGTTGTTTTATTTGGCCATCTGTCTTAGTCGCGTTTCTACCCTGTCACTACTCGAGAGCCATCCATGTCTACGAGCGTCCGCGCCCTGGTCAACCAGCCCTACAAGTACGGCTTTGTAACCGACATCCCCTCTGAGTCGATTGGCAAAGGCTTGAACGAAGAGGTGATTCGGCAGATCTGGGCCAAGAAAGGGGAGCCGGACTTTATGCTAGAGTTCCGGCTGCGGGCCTACCGCCAGTGGCTGAAGATGAGCGAGCCCACCTGGCCCAACGTCAGCTACCCGCCCATTGACTACCAAAACATTGTCTACTACTCGGCCCCCAAGGTGCAGCCCAAGAAAAAGAGCCTGGACGAAGTGGATCCGGTGCTGTTGGAGACCTTCGAGAAATTGGGGATCCCCTTGTCAGAGCAAAAGCGGCTGGCCAATGTGGCGGTGGATGCCATCTTCGACAGCGTTTCGGTAGCCACCACCTTCCGGGAAAAGCTGGCCAAGGAAGGCGTGATTTTCTGCTCCATGTCAGAGGCACTGCGGGAGTATCCGGAGCTGGTGCGCAAGTACTTGGGCAGTGTGGTTCCCATTGCTGATAACTACTACGCGGCGCTGAACTCGGCAGTGTTCAGTGATGGATCCTTTGTCTATGTGCCCAAAGGGGTGCGCTGTCCCATGGAGCTTTCCACCTATTTCCGCATCAACAACGGCGAATCGGGCCAGTTTGAGCGCACCCTGATCATTGCCGACGAGGGATCCTACGTCAGCTACTTGGAAGGGTGTACTGCCCCCATGTTCGACACCAACCAACTGCATGCGGCGGTGGTGGAGCTGATTGCCCTAGACAATGCCGAGATCAAGTACTCGACGGTACAGAACTGGTATGCCGGCGACGAAAACGGCAAAGGGGGCATTTACAACTTTGTAACCAAGCGCGGCCTGTGTCAGGGGGCAAACTCCAAGATCTCCTGGACGCAAGTGGAGACCGGCTCGGCCATCACCTGGAAGTACCCCAGCTGTGTGCTGGTGGGGGAAAACTCGGTGGGCGAATTTTACTCGGTTGCCCTCACCAACCACTACCAGCAGGCCGATACCGGCACCAAGATGATTCACGTGGGCCGCAACACCCGCAGCAAAATCATTTCCAAGGGCATCTCGGCGGGGCACTCCAAAAACAGCTACCGCGGCCTGGTCAAAATCGGGCCGAAAGCAGAAGGGGCCCGCAATTTTTCCCAGTGCGATTCCATGTTGATCGGGGATCAGTGCAGCGCCAACACCTTCCCCTATATCGAGGTGCAAAACAACACCGCCAAAGTGGAGCACGAAGCTTCCACCTCCAAGATTGGAGAGGAGCAATTGTTCTATTTCCAGTCGCGCGGGATCGGCATGGAAGATGCCGTGTCCATGATCATCAGCGGCTTCTGCCGAGAAGTGTTCAACCAATTGCCGATGGAGTTTGCCGTAGAAGCCGATCGATTGCTGAGCCTGAAGTTAGAGGGATCTGTCGGCTAGGGGATTGCTCCCAATGCGAAGCTGAGCAAGTGGGCGAGGCCGCTGACACGCTGTGGGAGCAGGCGCTGCCATTTTCAGGAGAAGGGTAAGGGGTTAGGTAACTCCCAAGGCAGAGGGCTGTGATCCCCTGAAGCCAGAGGCGGCCCAAGGGCTTGGCGACGTTGCAAACAGCGCATGGATGCAGGGGGGGAGAGGGGATAATCAAGGAGTTTTGAACCGTAAGGCTAGGCAGGAGAAGTTCCCCATGAGGGCATTTCTGGAGGAGTTCAAAAAGTTCATCAGCCGGGGCAATGCCTTAGATTTGGCTGTTGGCGTTGTTATTGGAGGTGCTTTTGGGAAGATTGTGACTTCTTTTGTAGCAGATCTGTTTACTCCAGTTTTAGGCTTGATGATTGGTGGAGTGAGCTTCCAGAACTTGGTCTGGAAAATCGGTGGAAGTCCTGAAGACCCAGTTACGATTAACTACGGCAGCTTTCTGCAAGCTGTGTTTGATTTTGTGATTATCGCTTTTGCTCTCTTCTTACTATTGAGAGCGATCAACACTCTACAGCGAAAGGAGGAAGAATCTCCTTCTATATCGCCCCCATCAGAAGTGGTCTTGCTGGCAGAAATTCGGGACATCCTCAATCGCCGCTCCCAATAGAGCTATAGGGGATCCTTAGGCCCAAAATCCAAACCTGGTTTAGGGATCCCCTAACCTTCCAATCCCTGCCCTTCAGTGGCAACTCTAGAGTCTAGCTATGATTTGCGAAAACAGCCCTGTCATCTTATCCGTTCGAGATCTCAGCGCCGAGATCGACGGCACCCCCATTCTCAAGGGGTTGAGCCTGGAAATTCGCGCCGGAGAAATCCACGCCATCATGGGCCCCAATGGCTCTGGAAAAAGCACTTTTTCCAAGATCTTAGCCGGCCACCCTGACTACAGGGTGACGGGGGGCGAGATCCTCTACCTGGGAAAAAATCTCTTGGAGATGGAGCCAGAAGAGAGGGCTTGGGCAGGGATCTTTTTGGCATTTCAATACCCCATTGAAATCCCAGGGGTGAGCAACTTGGATTTCCTGCGCGCCGCCTACAACGCTCGCCAGAAATATCGGGATCAGCCGGAACTGGATGCTCTGGATTTTGACGACCTGGTACGGGAAAAGTTGGATATTGTCAAAATGGATCCCGCTTTTTTGGAGCGCTCTGTGAACGAGGGCTTTTCCGGCGGTGAGAAAAAGCGCAACGAGATCCTGCAAATGGCGGTGTTGGAGCCCACGCTGGCCATTTTGGACGAGACGGATTCCGGCCTGGATATCGACGCGCTGCGCATTGTGGCCCACGGCATCAACCGACTGGCCGGCCCTGAGAATGCCATGCTCTTGATCACCCACTACCAACGCTTGCTGGACTATGTTACCCCCGACTACGTGCACGTGATGGAGGGGGGTCGTATCGTCATCAGTGGGGACAAGACCTTGGCGCTGGAGCTGGAGGAACGGGGCTACGACTGGATCAAAACTCAGTTGGGCCAAGAATCAGCAGCCGCAACATCCCGGCGGGAGGAAGAGGGATGAGCGCCACCTTGCCCAAACCTTTTGCCCCAGAGAGCCGCCTATTCCTGGAGCACATCCTCGGCCAAATCCCGGAAAGGCAGGATCCCTACACCACCCTTAGGCAGCAGGCCCGCGCCCAACTGGCCGAACTGGGGATCCCGACCCCACGGGAAGAAGATTGGAAATACAGCGATCTCTCGCCGCTGCTGGCCCACGAGTTTCGCCTGGCTGTCGCGGCGGATCCGGCTCTGGATGCGGCAACCCTAGAGCCCTGGCTTTGGCCGGAAGCCAGCTATAGCCGCGCCGTGTTCGTCAACGGCTACTTTGCCCCCCAGCTTTCTGATTTGAGCGGCCTGCCCACCGCTTTGCAGGTGATCCCTTTAGCCCAAGCCCCAGGGGAGTTGCTGCAAACCCTGGCCAAGACGGATGTGTTTACGGCCCTCAACACCGCTCATCTGGGAGATGGGATCCAGATTGGCCTACAGCCCGGCCAGGAAGTTCCGTCACCGCTGCACCTGCTGTTCATAACGGTGGCTCCTGAGGGAGAGGCCGTTTTGGCCCAGCCCCGCTGCCTGCTGTCTTTGCAAGCCCACAGCTCCCTCACGCTGATCGAAGATCATGTATCCCTGGGATCCGGGATCCCCTTTGGCAACGCGGTTACGGAGATCGCCCTGGCAGAGGGATCTCGTTTGCACCATGTGATTTTGCAAAGGCAGGGGTCTCAGGCTTTTCACATCAACCAGACCGCCGTGCGCCAAAGCTGCGACAGCCACTACCGCCTCCAGGCGATTCAGTGGGGATCCCAGTTTTCTCGCCACAACCTGGAGATCACCCAAGCCGGAGCCCAGGCCCACACCCAACTGCAGGGGCTAACGCTGCTGAAGGGATCCCAGCACAGCGACACCCACTCCCGCCTGGTGCATCAGGCCCCCCACGGCAGCAGCCGCCAATTGCACAAGTGCATTGTGGACGAGACGGCCCATGCGGTCTTCAGCGGACGGATTCTGGTGAGCCGAGAGGCCCAACTGACGGACGCCGCCCAGACCAACCGCAACCTGCTCCTAGGCCCCAAAGCGCGGGTCAACACCCAGCCGCAACTGGAGATCTTTGCCGACAACGTCAAGTGTGCCCACGGGGCCACCGTCAGCCAACTGGAGGCAGAAGAGATCTTCTATCTGCAAAGCCGGGGTATTCCCCAAGCTGAGGCCAGGCAACTCCTCACCTGCGCTTTTGCGGCAGAAGTTCTGGAAGGGATCCCGTTGGCTCAACTTCCCGCCCTGGTGGCCCGCCAGTTGGCTGGGATCCCGTGAATCCAATCAATTCCAATAACAATAATAAGTTGTTGCTCCCCCATGACCCTCAAGAGTGGCCAGGCTGGGGCGTAATGGATAGGCAGCAGTAAACTACCCGACTCCGACCGCTAAGCGGTACGGAGCGGGCTTTCAGTAGCCCTGAGCCTGCTCTGCTCTGCCAGAGAACAAAACAAGCCCGGACCTCTAGGCTGGTTTACGACAGCCCCCAAAAGCGCAATCACATTCGCACCATTCAAATCCGCATCTCCTTCCCATCCACAGTGCCTACACTTAAACTTCTTTCCACTGCGGTAGGATTGCGCAGGGTCGGGATGGATGTGCAAACACCGGTGGCAGGTCTGCGACGTGTAGGCAGGCGGTACCAGAATCAAGGCAACCCCTGCACGCAGAGCCTTGTACTCCAGAAAATGACGGAGTTGATAAAACGCCCAACCGTTGGCCCTGCGCCGTTCGGCTTTGCTGCGTGGCTGTTGATTGACCCTTTCTCGGATCCCTGTCAGGTCTTCCAGGGCGATAGCGCTGTTGGTAGCTTTTGCCCTGGAGACAATAACTTTGGAGATGCGATGATTGACCCACGTTTTTGCTACGCAACGCTGACGCGACTGAAAGCGTCTCTCCTTGCCAGACAGCCGTTGCAACAGTTCTCTGCATCTGCGCCGCG
Source organism: Thermostichus sp. OS-CIW-30 (assembly GCF_054060215.1). Lineage (NCBI taxonomy): Bacteria > Bacillati > Cyanobacteriota > Cyanophyceae > Thermostichales > Thermostichaceae > Thermostichus > Thermostichus sp. OS-CIW-30. The sequence continues at coordinate 51,831 of NZ_JBSSCZ010000018.1, forward strand.
AACTGCGTGTGCCCTTACTGGCTTTGCGTTGGAGTGCCGCCCTCAGCTTGGAGTAGTGGTCGCGGACTCGGTTCAACTGCTGCCCATTCCAATTGTCCCCCTCTGACGTATGGGCGATATCCGTCCTGCCCAAGTCCACCCCGATCACCCTGTCGGTATCTTGTTGCTTGGGCGGGTTTTTCTCTACGCAAATCTGGATGTAGTAGGAGCCGTCCTTCCGCTGGACTAGGGTGGCCGATTTGGGGTTAGAACCAGCCAGCATCCCACGCTGGTAGTTACCAATGGCTAGTTCAAAGCGCTCTCGCCCCTCCACCGTGGTCAGCGACACCGTCCAGTCTTTCTCGCGAAATGAGAAGATACGTGCATCGTAGGTAACGAACCTACGCTTGAACTCTTTAACCGGACGGTTGCGCTGTCTCGCCACTTTGCGAGCGCCCGCCACCCGTCTGCACACCTGTTGAGCCAAGTTACTGGACAAGCCGAACCGAGCTCGAATCTCGTAGTAGCAAAGGGATTGCAGTTTAACCGCGTTGACGATCTTCTCCGGCGTGTTCTGGTTGACCCAGTTCAATGCCTGCACAAAGACATCCATCGTCGCGTCCAATTTGGCGGCTTGCGACTGGGACGCCTTGAGCTTACAGGAGACGGTCAGGACTTGGCTCATAAGTTCATTGTACTTCATCAAAGCGCATTCCTCCCGGCAGTGACCCTACGGGTACAGTGCGGGGCTCCTGCGATTTCTAGCTGACGCGACAGAGATTTAGGAGCTTCCTTATCAATCCTCTGCAGTTGCGTTTTGCTGCAAATCTTGGGTTAGAAACGCTCAAATTGCCTCAGAGCAAGGGTTTTAGCCATTGTCATCACTGAGGAAATAGCCAGAATAAAAGTAGCCATTGACCCAGCGATGGGCGCTACGACAACTCGGTGAACGAACGATGTTTCCCTCTCTTTTAACTCCACGTGCAGCAGGCATACTCCTATCGGGAGCTGTCTTGGGCATCCACTGCCAGGTGGCCATGGCCACCCCTTTTCGCGACACCTTTGGCCACTGGGCCCAAGCCTACATTGAGACCCTCTCCGCTCAAGGAGTGTTGAACGGCTTCCCCGATGGTACCTTCCGCCCCAATGAGCCGGTGACCCGCGCTCAGTTTGCCACCATTGTCAATACCGCTTTCCGCCTCCGCAATACCTCCGGTACTTTCATCGGCTTTCGGGATGTGCCCCCCACCCACTGGGCAGCCAGCGCCATCTCGACGGCAGCAGCCAACAACTTAGTCGCAGGCTTTCCTGATGGCACCTTCCGTCCTGAACAGCCCGTTACCCGCACCGAAGCGCTGGTGGTTTTGACCAACGCCATTGGCAACACGGGAGCGATCCCAGCCGCTCAGCCCAGTGATCTCTTCAGCCGCTATCGAGATGCGGCAGCCATCCCCAATTGGGCCCTGGCACAAATTGCGGCGGCCAACCGCGCCGGGTTGATTGTCAATTATCCAGACCCGATGCTCTTGGAACCCAACCGCCCCGCCACCCGTGCCGAGGTGGCAGCCTTCACCCACCAGGCCATGCTCAGCCGGGGATCCTTGGTGGCGCAAAACCCAGGGGGATCCCTCTCCGGTTCCCAGCCAGGCTTTGACCTGCGCCTTTCCACCCTAGCGGCGGGCACCTTGATGCAAACCACCACCCCCTTCAACGAGCGCCTCTTCATTGCCCCCAACGAAACCCGGCCCATGTCTTTGATCGTCCGCAACCCGATTCGCAACGCCCAGGGGGATATTCTGGTGCCTTTTGGCTCACGGGTGGATGGCCGCTTTGAGCCGGCCCCAGGGGGCACCCGTTTTGTGGCGGAAAGCATCATTGTCAACAACCAACTGTTCCCCTTGGCTGCCCAGTCAGACATCATCCACGATGTCAAGGATCCCCGCTACACCACCACAGGCAAAATCATTCAGGATGCGGCCATCGGTGCAGCAGCAGGCGCTATTCTCGGCTTGGTAACCGGAGACAATGCCATTGCCACAGAGGAAGTGCTGGGGGCAGGGGTGGCCGGAGCGGTAATTGGCAATGTAACGGCACCACAGGTGGTGGTGCTGGATCCCAATCAGGTGATCGAGCTGCGCCTCACTCAGGATCTGGCGCTGACCCCAGCATCCCGATAAAAGCGGTGCTGGCATAGCTATCTCCCCAGCCAATCCAAAAGGGTTGTTCCCCCCAACCACAGGCCGATCAAAATGGAAGTGGTCAGCAGTCCTCCTGCTACACAGATCAGGGATCCCAAGCTGCACAGGATCCCGTCTTCTTCCAGGAGGCCAAAAGCGGTGACGAAAACCCCCATCGCCGGCAGGGTGTTGGTGCCTGGAACGGGGATGATCATGGAAATCCCCATCAAGCCGATCCAGGTGCCCAGCCAGACTTGGCCGAGCCGTGTCGTGCAAAGCTGCTTCCAACGGGGGCGGGCAATTTTTTCAATGCGCTGCAACCATGGGATCCCAGCCTGCACCCACTTTTGAAAATGCTTCCGTTCAATAGAGGTCTGCAACACCCATTTCGGCAGCCAAGGAGTGGTTCGCCCTGCCAGCATTTGTGCGGCCAGCAACAGGATGACCACGCCAAAGGGAGTGGAATAGCCGGGAGCCGGCAGAGGCAAAGCAGAAGGGAAAGAGAGCACCGCCAAAAACAAGCCAAAACTGCGCTCGCCCGCCAGTTTTAGAATGTCTTCGATGCGGATCAACCCTTCCGGGGAGGGTTCGGGTTGCTCTGGGCTCTCGGGAAGGCGGGAAAACCGGGCTAGCTCTTGAGACAGACGGGCCATAGAGGGGGCAGGGCTGGAGCGGGCAAAGTTTGGCAACGGGTGGGCACTACCTGGAGGGCCAACGATAGCCTACTGCAAATTCAAGTTGTGTTGGATATCTTGAGCAAAGGGGTGGTTTCGGAGAGGTGACATGCTCGGTGACAGGTTCAAGAGGGCCGTAAACATCAGCAGCCTTGAGCGACAGCAGAAGGCTCCGACTCAGTTCCGCAAAGGGGGGCGTGGGCTGGGATGGCTCCTGCTGCTGGGATCCCTGTTGATGGTGGGGCGCGGTGTGGCCCTGGCAGAAGCGCAGTTGGAGGTGGGCACTTCCACTACCCTATCCCCGCAGGCAGCTCCGCCGGTGTTGCCACCCCCCCCTGTGGGAGTCCGACAAATTTCCCTGGATACCGATCCCGAACAAACTGCCGATATGCCCCTTTCCCTGATGGCTGAGCAGGTACTGGAGGCAGTGTGCGAAGCGCAAATTGATGCTCAGCGGGCCTTGGCTCTCATGCCCGACCTGAGCGAATCCCATATCCGTGCTGCCTGTCCGAAGCGACTGATCCCCAAAAGCTGAAGGGGCGGCCCCAAGTTGGCGCTGAAAAGTAGCCGGAAATACGTTCACTGCCAAGGAAAGGTGGTACTCAACCTGTGTACCTCTTTCTTCAGAGAGCCTTCCATTTATGATCAGCCTTTTTATGAGAGAGCCTGTCTGGTAGGGATCCTGGCGGGGGAACTCAACCGAACAGGCAAGCTGGGGGCGCTCTAGCGTGGACTTTGAACTACGGGCCGGGGAGATTTACGCTCTCCGGGGGGAGAATGGCGCCGGGAAAACCACCCTGATGAACATGCTGGCGGGCCTCTACCAGCCGGATGCTGGCGAGATTCGCCTGCGGGGCCGCCCAGTGCGGATCTGCTCCCCACACCAAGCCATCCAACTGGGCATCGGTATGGCGAAGCTTATGTGGTGCAAAGGCTTTACAGGTACCGGCAACATTGTTACACTGACCTAAGATTGTCTGCATCATTGTGCAAATAAATTCACAGACAGCCTATAAGTTTTGTGCGGATCTACACTTGGCATCACTGACTTGAGGGGAAGCCATGCCCAAAAAAGCCGCCAGCACAAAACCAAAAACAACTAGGGCAACCTCAAGAGAAGAGACCAAGCCCGATCCGCAAGGGGCGATTGCTGCAGAAATCCAGCGCCTTTCCGATACCTACGGCATCTCTAAGGAACTCCTGGAGAATTTTGCGCGGTTTGTGGTCAGGCAGCTACAGCCACCGCCTCGGTTGTCTGTCAAAGAGCTGCAGAAAGCGATTTACAACCACTTTGGCGTTAAAAACGCAGCCGAGCTGAGAAAGTCAGCCAGCTTCAAACTGGCAACCAGCGGCATGGGCAAGCTGAGCTTATCCAACATAGACGATTTGGAGCGCATTTATCGTCAGCACATCGGGATCCTTCCCAACGAAGAGGGGGAAGAGGGGTATGGCTGCATCAACGGGATCAACATCTTCAAGTACGACTTGCCATGGCGGGTTTTTGGACTTGACCCCGATCGAGCTACCAATGAGGACATCAAAGCTGCCTTTTATCGCCTGAGCAAGATCTACCATCCCGATTCTCCAACCGGGGATGACAAAATTTTCCAGCGATTGACTCTCTTCTACAAAAGCCTTACGGAGAAATTTGAGCAATGGCTATAGTCTATGTTTCTTCAAACAAGCTCGCCGAATTTTTGGGTATCAGCCTTGAGGAACTCAGGGAGATTGAAGCCTACTTTGACAGTATCCCTGATGATGAGTGGGAACTGGTGGAAGGTAAAGACTATCGCGTTATCAACAAAAGTTCGGGGCTGAGAGAATACACGCAGTCTGGTGCTTACGCCATTTTATCCTTTTTAAGGTCTAGGTCAGAGCAAGGTCGTAAGTACTCTACAGACACAAGCATTAGCACAAGCATTAGGAATTGGTTCAAGGAAGAGTATCGCAAGAGGCAGAAGGCTCTGGTGGATCATAGGATCCTCGAAAACAGCTCCTCTCTGGTCAGAAGACAAGATCAGTTTTGGCTATCTCTTCAAGATGTTGTGACGATCTTTGGAACTCGAACTGATTACCTTAAGAAAGCGCTTGAGATTGCATCAAAACAAAGTAAACTCATCAAAGACGTTCATTACACACGCTTTGGCAACGACGACACTGTCTACCTCTCTTTGCGAGGCATCTATGAGCTTGCCAAGATTATGGTAGAAGTCCTCAAGCAAAACCACAGAAAAGACTGGTGTCGAGATGTTGGCGAACGCATTGAACCCCAGATTCAGGCAATCGTCAAGACAATCCAGGATAGACAAAGGCAGATAGAAAGAGCAAAAGAGCTTGCAAGAAGAAGGGATAAAAATCTCTGTAGAGTTACTCGAAAAACAGCCAGTAGCCTAACGGTTCACCATCTCTACTCTGAAGCGCACTATCCAAAGATTGCAGCAAATCTTTCCAACCTGATTACTATAGCCAGCGAAGTGCATAGCCACTTTCATCAGTGGATGGGAGGTTTCAACGAGCCATGTACAATTGATGACTTCATCAAGTATGTTTTGGAATACTATCCTGAGAACAAAAACCTGATCATCTGGTTGGGACAACAGAAGGCCAGTCTTGGGCCGCAGTTGCCCATTGGCAAGGGGAGAGAGCATGTGCTCTACATTCCTCTCCAGCGTGTAACTTGAAATAACCCATTGGTTATCGGTTGTTTTCAGGTCATTCCAACCACCTTAGTCAGGTTTGTCCGTCCTTGAGGATCCTTGATCTCTTTTTGGGGATCCCTCTTTCTGCGAGCAATCCGCGTCTGTCTCACTGGAAACGACAGAGGCCATAGTACAGCCAGGGATCCCTAAACCAAGCCCTGATTTAAGATCTCGCGGGAACGGGCGATGGCTGCTCTCAAGTTGGCCCGCTGGGTGTAGCGCATCGTCATGGCGGCAGTTGTGTGGCCCAGCAAGTGCTGAATGTGTTCGGGGGCAACGCCGCGATCCAGCAACAAGGTGGCAAAACTGTGGCGAAACTGGTGGGGGGTTTGATGTCCCGGCTCAGGCTCGGTTAGCTTGAGCACAATATGCCGCAGGCCATCGTAGGTGAGGGGGCGCCCCCGGTAGGCCAAGCAGCGAGATTGGGAAACAAACAAGGGATCCGTCGGCGCGCACGGGCCCCGTTCTCGGCTCAGATACTGCTGCAACAGCTCGGAGAGGGGATCCCCTACTGCCACAGCGCGGGGTTTGCTCCCCTTGCCACAGCGCACTTCCAACAGGGATCCCTCAGGGCTGATTTGAAAATCTTGAACGGTTAAGTCCAACAGCTCCTGGGCCCGCAGCCCGCACTCCAGCATCAGGCGAATCAAAGCCGCGTAGCGCAGAGAATGGTTTTGGGCCCGCTGCAACACCCGCTGCAACAACAACCGATCTAGATCGCGAGGCAAACGAGCGGGTAGGCGGGCAGGTCGAATGGCTTGAGTGGGCAGGGGATCCTGAAGGTAGCCCCGTTGGCTGGCCCATTCAAAAAATTGCTGCAAGGCCAACCGCTTCAGGTTGTAGGTGGCCGGAGAGGCGGGCGGGTGGATCCGCTGGCCGGAGCGGTTGCGAAACGGACGGCCCTTCAAGCTGTTCAAAAAGGACTGGACGTGGGCAGGCTGCACCTGGGGCAGCGGCACGGGGCAAGTTTTGGCAAACTGCTCCAGAGCGATGCGATAGGTGCGGCGGCTAGCCGGGGCCAGATCCCGCTGCCGCTCCTGCAAAAATTGCGCCGCCAGATGGCTGAGGCTGGGAACAGGGCCAGTCGGCTGACTCTGGGGATGGGTCTCCTGAGCCCAGCCCGATCGAGGCTCCCTCATCCTGCCACCTCCATCCCTCTGCTAGCCCTTAACTTTATCCTCAACTTGTGGCCAGCTGCTGTCCAGAGAGGGATCCCGACCTGAGAGTCGATGGCTACTGGCCGGGCAGCAGGTGTTGGGTGATGAAATCCGTGTACACCTCGCCCCGCAAAAAAGCCTCGTGGCGCAGGATCTGCTGGTGGAAAGGGATCGTGGTGGGCACCCCGGTGATGGCACATTCCCCCAAAGCCCGCTGCATGCGGCGGATGGCTGCCGCCCGGTTAGGCCCCCAGACGATCAGCTTGCCCAACAGCGAATCGTAGTAGGGGGGAATGGTGTAGTCGGTGTAGATGTGGGAATCCATGCGCACCCCCGGCCCCCCAGGGGGCAAATAGGCGCTGATCGTGCCAGCGCAAGGCCGAAACTGCTGCTTGGGATCCTCGGCGTTGATGCGGCATTCGATAGCATGGCCCCGCAACTCCACATCCTTCTGGCGAAAGGTGAGGGGTTGACCTTGGGCAATGCGAATCTGCTCGGCAATCAGATCCAGCCCTGTCACCATCTCGGTAACCGGGTGCTCCACCTGGATGCGGGTGTTCATCTCGATGAAGTAGAACTGGCCATTTTTGTCCAGCAAAAACTCCACCGTGCCCGCTCCCACGTAATTCACCACCTTGGCCGCTTTCACCGCCGCTGCTCCCATGCGGGCGCGCAAGCTTGCAGTCAAAGCCGGGCTGGGGGCCTCTTCCAACAGCTTTTGATGCCGCCGTTGAATGGAGCAATCCCGCTCGTACAGATGCACCACATTGCCCTGGCTATCCGCCAAGATCTGAAACTCCACATGACGGGGGCGCTCGATGAACTTCTCCAAGTAAACCCCGCCGTTGCCAAAGGCTGCTTGGGCTTCCCCCTGAGCGGTGCGCAGCATCTTCAGCAGCTCCTGGGCATCCCGCGCCACCCGCATACCCCGCCCCCCGCCACCGGCGGTGGCTTTGATGATCACGGGGTAGCCGATTTTCTCCGCCAGCTTCACTGCCTCCTCCTCAGAGGTGATCAACCCGCGGCTGCCCGGCACCGTCGGCACCCCCACCGCTTGCATGGTCTCGCGGGCCGTGGCCTTGTCGCCCATCTTGCGCATCGCCTCTGGCGAGGGGCCGATGAAGATCAAGTTGTGGTCGGCACACATCTCGGCAAATTTGGCATTCTCCGCCAAGAACCCATAGCCCGGATGAATGGCAGTGGCCCCGCGGGTGAGGGCTGCCGAGATGATGTTGGGAATGTTGAGGTAGCTTTTGGCCACCGGGGCATCTCCTACGCAAACAGCCTCGTCCGCCAGTTGGACGTGCAGGGAGTTCTGATCCGCAGTGGAGTAAACGGCCACCGTTCGGATCCCCATTTCCTGACAGGTGCGGATGATGCGCAGGGCAATCTCACCCCGGTTGGCGATCAGGATCTTGGTGATGGGCGGCATGAGGGAGGTTCAGAGCAGAGAGATAACTTGACCGCTAAAGCCAGCAGTCTGTGAACGCAAGGTTAAGTTTAGGTGCTCATCCTACTATGCCAACCAGAGGGAAGAATAGAGAAGGCTGGTGGGGATCCCGCATCCGGCCAATCCAGCCGACAACCTAGCTGGGGCTGAGGCTACAGGGATCCGGCTGCAGCAGAATCCCGGTGGGGGCAAACTGCGTCACCCAAAACTCCACATCTTGAAACTGGCGACGCAGGGTGTCGCGCGCTTGGGCGGCCAGCTCCAGGCTGGGCATGATTCCGAAGACCGTTGGCCCCGACCCCGACATCAGGGATCCCAGTGCCCCCGCCGAGAGAAGAGCTTGGCGCAGTTCCCCTACAATCGCGTACTCCGGCAAAACCACCTGTTCCAAGTCATTGCGCAAACTCCTGGCTAACGCCGGCGGATCCTGACGGCTGAGAGCCGCCAACGCCTGCGGCAAGGTGGGCAGCGCGGGTTCAGATGGGGCAGTCGCTCCCAAGATCTCCCGGCGAGAACGAAAGGCTTGATAGGCCCAGGCAGTCGAAACCCCCAGGTGCTTGGGCTTGGCCAGCAGCACAGGGATCCCTTCCCAATCGGCCAGTGGCTCCAAAACTTCCCCGCGCCCAGTGGCCAGTTGCGTTCCCCCCTGGATACAGAAGGGAATGTCGGATCCCAAGCGGGCTGCCAAACTCTGCAACTCTCCCACCGTCAGGCCCAGCCCCCACAGTTGGTTTAACCCCACCAAAACCGCCGCCGCATCAGCCGAGCCCCCCGCCAAACCTGCTGCCACCGGAATGTGCTTTTCGATGTGAATCTCCACGCCAGCGGCAGAGTGACACTCTTTTTGCAGCAGCTCAGCGGCTTGATAGGCAAGGTTGCGGGCATCTGCAGGCACTTCTGGGCGATCGCAGGTGAGGTGGATCCCGTGAGGACGGCTCTTCAACTGCAGTCGATCCGCCAAATGAATGCTCTGCAACACCATCGCCACCTCTGAATACCCGTCAGGACGGGATCCGAGGATTTCCAGGTAGAGGTTGATCTTGGCGCGGGCAATCAGGGTACAGGCTTGCATGGGGCAAAAATCTGGGTCAGCAACAACTTTTCAACTCCCCTCAGCCTGTACAGACTTATCCGGGGAGATCTCCCAGCCTGATTCTAGCGGCAGTGGATCCCCTCTCTAGCTGCCAGAGCGAGGCCATGGCCCCAGCCACTCTCCACCGCGAAAGCGCCAGCGGGGAAACAAAATGCGCATCACCACCCAAGCGCTGAGGTAAAGGCAAACCCAGACCACACTGTAGTGGAGAATAAAATCTCCCAAATCAAACCGTTGGGTTGGGATATAAGGAAGACCCACCACCTTCAAGACTGTACCCAAAAAAAGCCCTTCCCAAATGCCGGCCAAAAGCTGAAGGATCCCAGGCCAATCGTGATCCCACATCCACCCCATCAGATAGTTATAAACGACATCCCAAACACAGCCAAACAGACCTACGTAGAACAGCACCCAAAAATAGGTGAGGCTGCCGCCATGTCCAGTGATCCCAAAATAAAAGGGTAAACTTGCCAAAACACCAACGGTGGCCAATAAGAAAATGCGAGTTTACCAGCGGCCAATCAGGGTCGGAGTCATCTTTTCCTCCAGCAGTTTTGCCTATCGAGATCATCAGGATCTATTTCGCTCCCGGTCTGTTTGAGAGAATCTTCTGGCCTTCACCCCCATCCGTTCTCCCTTTGGTAGAGAAGAGTTAGGGCTCAGCGCAACGCCACTTTCATGAGGCTAGCGCGATGGGGAATGGCCATGGTGTGCCGCCAATGTTTTACGTGTGGGACAGCGTTGATAACCAAAAACATCTCACAAAATCCAGAAGCGTTGCCCAATGTCGGCAAGCTAGGGGCTGATGTTTAGGGCCCACTTGCACCATTGCCACAGGGATCGGATCCCTTCTAAGCCTTTGACCCCCGGTGCCCGCAGTCGAGCCAGGTGTTCCACCGAGCGATGGGCACAGTACTGTAAACCCAAAAACGTATCCACCGGCGCATAGGGCCCGCCCAAGGTGATGATCCCAGCGGCGTACATTCGCCCATCCCGGTTGCGCATCTCCACCAGCTCAAAGTCGTTGGAGACATGCAAGCGCCCATGAGGATTGAGGGGCAGGTTGTAGTGGGTAATCAGGTCGTTGAGGAGAGGATTGGTCATGGGATCCGAAACCAAACCCGTACAGTCGATAACGAAATCGGCCTCCACCTTTAATTGCGTGTTGTTGTGGGTACCTCGAATGTAGGTTACCGGCTTACCCTTGTCGCCGGGAACCACCGACTCCACCTTGCCGAACACAATCGAGTACCAGCCCTCTCGCAACCCTTGCCGCACGATCCGCCGCCATTTCCGCCGACTTGCTGTCGTGGTGCCGCCCCAAGCTTCCAGCAGTTCGCGCCGTTCCAGGGGGGTCGCCGCTTCCAATTTGGCACGCAGAACTCCTCCCCAAGTGCCCTTGGGCCAGTTGAAGGGCTGAAACTCCCAATGGTTATCCACTGCCCGTTTGGCTCGTCCGAAGCGATTACCGCTTTTGGGCGCACGGCTCAGATGCACCACCGAGATGCGGGGGTTGACTTTGCGGGCTTCGTAAAGGCGTTCCATCACCTGAGAGGCGACGATCCCAAATCCCCGAATTAGGACGGTGCCACCTTGTTTCTCCAACTGCTCATAAACGTGATCATGAGGCTCATAGCCGTGTACCACCGATCTCAAATCTCCTGTTTTTTCGCGAAACTCCTGCAGGTCGTTGAGCAACTTGATGGCCGGATATCCAGTTGCCAAATGGAGATACTTGGCCACCATAAAACGGTGATCCGTATGGCCGGGCCGCGTTGCCGAATAGGCCACCACATATCGCCCATCCTCCGTTTTGCGAATGGCGCGAATATGGCCGTAACACAACATTTGCTCCCAACCAATTCGGGCTGCCTCCCGATCCATTGAGGCAAATACATCCCCCGCCCGCGGCGTATAGGTATCTGCCAACAAGGGCTCACTAAATACCTGCCACAAAAAGCCGAATGCTTCCAACAATCGGCCGGAGAAAAAGGAACGCCAAGCATCCCGCAGAGCATAGCCAGGCCAGCCCCAAATGTTGTCTGGACAAGAATCGGAGCCAGAGCGAATTCGCTTCCAGCGGGGGATCTGGCAGTTGGTCAAAAGCCGTTCATACCGTTCGTAGGGTTTGCGGGCAATGCTGATGACGCGGATGTGTTCCGGTCTGACCCCGTAGATGCGCAGGGTATCCACCCAGACAAAGCTGCCGATACCGCCGCCCAAGGCCAAATAGAGGGTCTCTTCCACAGGTAGTCCGGTGGCTTTGAGGGCGCTCAGGGCAATTTGCTCAGCTCGAAACAAATCCGGCGGCGGAAAATCCGAGCCAGGCCGCACCTCGGGAAGCTGCTCTGGGGCAAAAACCACCGTGGAAGCCGGGGGAACCTCAAATGCGGTGTCGGGTTGGGTGGCCGGGCGAATCAGTTCGGTGCGCGGCTCCAGCAAAAGAGTAGGGGTGGCGGTCAGAAGGGTGGCATTGGGATCCCTGGGGGACACCAAACCCACGGTGATGCTGTAGGGGCCAAGCTCCACCACTTCTCCCCCCTGGAGCACCCGGCGTGCCTGACGGATTTTTTCCCCATTGATGCGGCTGCCGTTGGCACTGCGATCTTCATAGATGACCTGGCCATCCTCACCGAGATAGACGAGGGCGTGATAACGGGAGATCTCCTGGCTGGCAAACACAGCCCGCGCCACTTCTCGACCTTGCCATTCCTGTGGCAATTGGGCCAGCTCCCTGCCCAAGGCAAGAGGCAATGGAAAAATCAGCTCCTGCTGTTCTTCGGTGATGGGATCTTCCCAGCTCAGTTGAATTTGCATAGCTTCTGCTCACCTTTACAAAGATCATGTACAAAGATCATGAAGAGGCCATTGAGAAAACACAGAACAGCGCGACCTCACAGGTCACTTTTGGTTTGCCCGGGATCCCTTTTTTCTATCCCCCACGGACTTGGATCAGCCACTGGGATCTGTAAGAAGAATTAAGAAGAATAGAAAGGGTTGGTCCTCTAGAGAGGAGGTTGTGGGGCTTTGCCAGCTTCTGGAGGAGGGATCACCAAGGTAGCGCTCAAAACCAAATGCCCACAGTAGGGACAATTCTGGCCCTGATATTCCGGGGGTAGGTAGTGAGGGTTTTCCAGGCGGCTGCACTTAACCTTGAGGGCGTCCAAAGTGCCGCGGCTGAGGGGAACCCCCTGATTCTTCCTGGCAACTTCTATGGACTTCACCCTCAGCACAACGCGCCCCAATTGAATTTGGCTATTGGCCTCAAGCGCAAGCTCTTCCTGAATTATTTTTCGGCCATTCACCCAGACGGGGTTGGGCTGCTTAGGAGGCAAACGATCCCGAGTTAAGTTGCGAATGTGAAAGTTTAAGGTTTTGGGATCAAAATAAAGCCCGGCGTGAACTCCTGAGACCGAGCGAGTTGGGTCATTGAGCACCACATCACAGCTGGGATCCCGTCCAATGGTAACCAGCTTGGAGGGAACAGGCGAAACCGTTTGCGATCGGCGCCGGTCGGCCTCGGTCCATTCTAAAGTGAGTTGACACACGATCCCATTCTCCACAGTTCAGCGCCTCCATTCCCTAGATCGGCTTCAGCATATCGAAAGGTCAGCTTGGGGAAAGCAGAAGATGTCTTTTTCGTCAAAATTGTTATCTTTTTGGATAACTATAACCTACTCCCCTGACCAAAGGCTTGCGCTGATCCGGATCACCTGAGTTGGGATCTCCGAGTTACATTCCTGCTGGAGACCGTGCCCAAACGCTCCGCGCCGCTTCCGCGACCACCCTCAGCTCCTCTTCCAGAGGGAGAGGAGAACCAGACGGAAAGGTTTCATTCATGATGTTTAGACCATGATGTTTAGAGTGACTACATACTCGACTTTATCCCCACCCGATTTGAAGCAACAAAACTCGATCTCCTCAGGAACGGCGAGGCCGTTCAAGTTTGACCGAGGTGGCCTGATCCCTTGGCCGGAAGCCTCAGAAATCCACCTGAGAGATAGGGCCTAGAGTGAGTTTTGAGTTTCTGGGGATCCTGCAAGACTAGTATCCTCTGTGTCTTTATCCAAACCGTTTTCAAAGCACTCCGGTAAATGTGAAACTGCCGCTGCCCAGCCGCTCCTGCCGATCGAACACACTGATGGTGAGCTGATGGGATCCCGTTTGAGTGAGGGTAAAGCGATTCTGGGTCAGGGTCAGCCCTGTAACGGTGCAGGTGGTCGCCCCAACGAAGCAGCCGGGCAACTGAGCGGCATCAAAAGCTCCCAGAGTTACGAAATTGCCGAGTGGGGTGGTGACGGAAGCCAAAAAGGCGTTGGAACCCCGGATCCCGGCAGGGGCTTCTACCCGGAAAGACACCACAAAGGTTGGAGTTTGCCCCACCGAGACGGTGCGCGGAGAGAGATCAGTAATGGTGAGGGATGGAGCAGGTATGGGAGGCGGCAGGGGCAGAAGATCGCTGCTGCCGGTCGTGCCCCCACACCCCACCAGAACACTGCTCAGCAGCACCAGCAATGGGATCCGTTCATGCCTTCGCTGCATGGTTTTCCTCCACTCCAAAAGGTCTTCTTTTTTTGAGCTTATTGTCTAGAGTTTGTCTCCACCAAGCCAGCGGGCGGAAAGGAGAGAACCTGGCGAGAAGCAGCCTGGAATCCTTCGTCTATTCCCCTTGCAAAAGGTTTTGGCAAGCTGTGGCAATGGCCCAGTCCTCTTGGGCTGAGATCACCAGAACCCGCACCGGAGCATCCGAAGTGCTGATATCGCAGTTGCGGGGGGATCCGGCATTCAAAACCGGGTCGATCTGGATCCCCAAAAAACCCAGATCTGCACAGGCTGCTGCCCGCACCGGCGCCGAGTTTTCCCCAATCCCCCCAGAGAACACCAGCGCATCCAGCCGATCTAAGCTCATGAGCATCGCCCCAATCTGGCTGCGCAGACGGTGAACAAACAGCTCAAAAGCCAGCTCCGCCCGGGCATGGCCTGCCTCCATTGCCTCCAACACAACCCGCATATCGCTGCTCAGGCCGGAAACGCCCTTCAACCCCGATTCTCGGTTCAAGATCCGATCCAGTTCATCCACGCTCATGCCCTGGCGCAACTGATGGATCAAAATGCCCGGATCCACCGACCCCGACCGGGATCCCATCATCAAGCCCTCCAGGGGGGTGTAGCCCATGGTGGTGTCCACACTTCTGCCCCCGCGAATGGCCGCCAACGAGCAGCCGTTGCCCAGGTGACAAGTGATCAGCCGCAACTCCTCCAGGGGTCGGTTCAAGATCTCGGCAGCGCGACGGGCGCAATGCTCGTGGTTGATGCCATGAAACCCGTAGCGGCGGATCCCTTGTTCAGCCCAAGCGTAGGGAAGGGGGTAAAGGGCTGCGGCCAGAGGCATTTGCTGGTGGAAGGCGGTGTCGAAAACGGCCACCTGAGGGATCCCCGGCAACAGTTGCCTTAGCAGACGGATGCCAGCCAGCGCAGCAGGGTTGTGGGCTGGGGCCAAGGGGATCAATTGCTCAATCGCCCTCTCCACCTCTGGCGTAATTAAGGTGGGCTGCCGGTACAGGGATCCCCCATGCACCACCCGATGGCCGACGCCGCCGATCTCAGCCGCCTGCGGGAGCAGGGATCCCTCCCCTTGCCAGAGGCTTTGAAACAGCGGGGCCAGTTGGCCGATCCCTCCCTCAGGTGAAGCGGAGGGAAAAGGTTCCCACCCACCGCCTCGCCGACGAGTCTGGATGAGGGCCTCCCCCGGCTTGTAGGTGAAATCCACCTGGGCTTGCCAGATGGGCGTGGCCTCCACCCTTCCCTCAACCGTCAGAAATAGGGAGGATTTGAGGCTGCTGGAACCGGCATTGACGACCAGAATATTCACAGCGTGTCTTCGTTGGCCTTCGCACTGCTGGGCTTAAGGCCTATAGCCCGCTTGCTTGAACAGAGCGGTTGACTACCCTGCCGCTAAGGATGACCATAGCATTAAAGCCCTCCTGCAG
This sequence comes from Thermostichus sp. OS-CIW-30, assembly GCF_054060215.1. NCBI lineage: Bacteria > Bacillati > Cyanobacteriota > Cyanophyceae > Thermostichales > Thermostichaceae > Thermostichus > Thermostichus sp. OS-CIW-30. The sequence goes on from NZ_JBSSCZ010000018.1 coordinate 67,050, forward strand.
CTTCCTGAGGCCAAGGCGAACTGCGTAGCGGTAGGACGGAGCTTTAGACCCAATTTTTTGGGTAATCTGTTCCCCTACTTCTGTTGCCCTCCATCCCACTGGACTAACGCTGCTTATGCCCAGAGTCATCGTCACAGATCCCATCGATCAGGCGGGGATCGACATTCTCTCCCAAGTCGCTCAGGTGGATGTGCAAACCCAGCTCACCCCAGAGCAGTTGATCGCGGTCATCCCCAACTACGATGCCATCATGGTGCGCTCCGGTACACGGGTTACCCGAGAGGTAATCGAGGCGGGGACGAACTTAAAAATCATCGGGCGGGCGGGCGTTGGTGTCGATAACATCGATGTGCCTGCCGCAACCAAAGCCGGGATCCTGGTGGTCAACTCCCCAGAGGGCAACACCATTGCCGCTGCCGAGCACGCCATTGCCTTGATGATGGCCCTCTCCCGCCACATACCCGATGCCAATGCCTCTCTGAAGTCGGGCCTGTGGAATCGGCAAGAGTTTGTCGGCGTAGAAGTCTACAAAAAAACGCTGGGGATTGTCGGATTGGGTCGGATTGGATCCCATGTGGCCCAGATTGCCAAGGCGATGGGGATGAAGCTGCTGGCCTATGACCCCTATCTATCCGTGGAGCGGGCCGAGCAACTGGGGGTACGCCTGGTGGACTTCACAACTTTGGTCCAGGAATCCGACTACATCACCTTGCACATTCCCAAAACCCCTGAAACCACCAACCTGTTCAACGCCGAAACCTTTCGCATGATGAAGCCGACCGCTCGCCTGATCAACTGCGCCCGCGGCGGTTTGGTGGATGAACAAGCCCTGTACGAAGCCCTGAAATCCGGCCAAATTGCCGGAGCGGCTTTGGATGTATTTGCCAATGAGCCCCTGAAGGACTCCCCGCTGTTTTCCCTGGGCAAAGAAGTCCTGCTCACTCCCCACTTGGGGGCCTCCACCGAAGAAGCCCAAGTGAATGTGGCCATTGATGTGGCCGAGCAGATCCGCGATGTGTTGCTGGGGCTGCCGGCCCGCTCTGCCGTGAACATCCCCGGCCTACAGGCAGAGGTGCTGCAAAACCTCAGACCCTACCTGGACTTGGCCGAAACCCTAGGCAACTTGGTTGGCCAATTGGCGGGGGATCGCGTCAACCAGTTGGAGATCCGCCTGCAGGGAGATCTGGCGGAAAAAGATGGGCAGCCGATCGTCATTGCCGCTCTCAAAGGGCTTTTGACGCTGGCGCTGCGGGAGCGGGTCAACTACGTCAACGCCTCCATCGAGGCCAAAGAACGGGGCATTCGGGTGGTGGAAACTCGAGATCCCTCTTTGAAAGATTATTCCGGATCCCTGACGTTGATTGCCCACGGCCCCAATGGGATCCGCTCGGTTTCGGGGGCGTTGATTGGGGAGCGAGAGGTGCGGATTACCCAGATCGACGAGTTCCCGGTGAATGTGCCCCCTTCCGCCAACATGCTGATGACCCTGCACCGGGATATGCCGGGAATCATCGGACGGATTGGCACCTTGCTGGGAGCCTACAATGTCAACATCGCCAGCATGCAGGTGGGGCGCAAGATCATCCGCGGCGATGCAGTCATGGTGCTCAGCTTGGACGATCCCCTGCCGGATGGGATCCTGGAAGAGGTGCTCAAGCAGCCGGGCATCCGTGACGCTTTTGTAGTGAACCTCTAGAATTGTTGATCCCTAGAAAAAATCCCAAATCTCACCTACCCTGGCAAGACGGAGTCTTTGCTTGAACCAGAGCAACTTGTCCCTAACCCTGTCCCAGATCCCAGACTGGGATTGGCCGGCCTTTCTGGAGTCCCTGGGCCATTTTGGTGTGGATCTCAGTCTGGAACGCATGCAAGTCTTGCTGCAGCGTCTAGGACAGCCCCAAGCTGGGATCCCGGCCATCCACGTAGCCGGCACCAACGGCAAAGGATCTGTCTGTGCCTGGGTCAGCCACGTGTTGTGGGCGGCAGGCTATCGTGTGGGCCGCTACACCTCTCCCCATTTGGTGGACTGGCGGGAACGGATTTGGCTGAACGGGGAATACATTTCCGCCAACGACTGGAGCCAAGCGCTGGCCCAGGTGCGAGACTGCCTACAAACCTATGCCCCTGACGAGGCTTCTCCCACCCAGTTTGAGGTTATCACCGCTGCCGCTTGGCTGTACTTCCGCCGGCAAAAGGTGGATGTGGCAGTGATAGAAGTGGGCCTGGGGGGGCGGCTGGATGCTACCAATGCTGGGATCGAGCCGGTGGTGACGGCCATCACCTCCATCGGCTGGGATCATTGGCAGCGCTTGGGCAACAGCCTTCCCCAAATTGCCTCTGAAAAGGCGGGCATTCTCAAGCCAGGGATCCCGGCAGTGTGCGCACCCCAAACCCCAGAGGTCACAGCAGTTATCCGAGCCAAGGCAGAGCAATTGCGAAGCCCCCTGAGGGTGGTCGACCCTCTACAATGGTCAGAGCCTCAAACCGTCCACTGGCGAGGGCAGCTCCTCACCTTGCCCCTCAGCGGCGATGTACAACTCACCAATGCAGCAGTAGCCCTTGCCGTTGTGGAAACCCTACAGCAACAGGGCTGGCGGATCGCGGATGCCGCTGTCGAAAAAGGATTTGCCATCACCCGTTGGCCGGGGCGCTTACAGCGGGTGCAGATTGGATCCCGTCAGTTGCTGATGGACGGAGCCCACAACTTGCCCGCTGCCCAGGCTCTCCGTCGCTATCTGGATGAGCATCAACCCGGCCCCCTCACCTGGTATGTGGGCATCCTCACCACCAAAGATGTCCAGGGCATTCTCAGCACCCTGCTGCGGCCGGGAGATTGCTTTTTTGCCCTGCCAATTGCCGGCCACTCTGGGACGGATCCCGAGCAACTTGCTCAGCTAGCCCAGACTCTGCAGCCTCATCTCGCCTCGGCACGGGAACTGCCCAATCTCTCCGCTCTTCGGGCTCAGTTGCTCAAGCCGAAAAACCTCACTGAGCTACCAGCTGTAATCTGCGGATCCCTGTACCTATTGGGCCAGGTGATGCAGGAATGTTTGGGATGGGATCTAGCCTGTTGAACTGACAGGTGAAACCTTATGCAAAACCTGAGCTCCTCTCTTATAAAGAGAGAGGAGCTATGAACAAAAACTAGCTCTCAACCACTATCACTTGATCAAGATACTCCCCTACCGATTGGGTTAGGGTGGTGGGCCTGGCACCGAGCTAGGTTGCCAGCAGGTCGCCCTGCCAGTAGGTTCGCCGCTGATGCGTTTCACGTCCGAGTTC